>DATLZX010000001.1:0-5151 GCA_035573795.1 Pyrinomonadaceae bacterium
GGGCAAAGCCCTTTTATGCAAGACCAGGGCTGCATACCGCAGCCAAGCGGGATCTTGCTTTGCCCAGTGCCCGTAACCCCGACCCCAACGCGAACACCGAAAGCTACGCCGACGCCCGCCGCCTCGCCATCGGCCGGAGACAAGCAGCCGCAGAAAGAACCAACTCCAGCCGCACAGCCCACTCCGCAAGCATCGCCTAAGCAAAAAAAGAGCCCGCAGCCGAATCAAAATAATGAGCCCGGCGAGCCGGAATAAATGCCTTTTCAAAATTAATTTACAGGCAAAATACTTTCGGCGGATATGTGCCGGATGCGCCGCCAGATTAATATTGGCTAGCTCAAATGGCACTTTATACCGTGCGGATCCATGCAGAATTATCAAGGCAGGAGTATCCAGACAGGAGAATCCCGGCGGATCATCCGGGCAGGATTCATCTAGGGATTTTAATAGAGACAAGAAGGTCTGAAATTATTGCGTCAGCGCTGGCTCCTTCCAGCTCAGCCTCAGGCCGTATTGTCAGACGGTGCCGAAGGACAGCCGTAGTGATATCGCGCGCATCATCGGGAATTACAAAATCCCTGCCGCGAATGGCCGCCAAGGCCTTCGAACAAAGCAGAAGCGCAACGCTGGAGCGCGGGCTTGCTCCATACAGTACATTCGGATGCTCTCTGGTTTTTCGCACAATCTCAACTATGTAGGAATATATTCCATCCTCGACTTTGACCGTACTGACCTCTTCTCTGCATTTTAGAATGATTGCGGAGTCATCCAGCGCATTTATCTCTATTTTTTCGAGATCGTGCGAATCGAAACCTGAATCCCATCGGCGGACTATTTCTTTTTCTGCTTCAAGATCGGGGTAGTTCATGAAAACTTTCAGCAGAAAACGGTCTAGCTGCGCTTCGGGCAAGGGATAAGTTCCCTCATATTCTATCGGATTTTCTGTAGCGATTACGGTGAAAAGCGGCGAGAGTGCATATCGCTCGCCATCAATTGTAACCTGCTTTTCTTCCATCGCCTCAAGCAGTGCAGATTGCGTTTTGGGCGGAGTCCGGTTGATTTCATCAGCAAGCAAAAAATCAGTAAAAATCGGGCCCTGCCGCAAGGTGAATTCACTGCTTTTCATGTTAAAGACATTTGTCCCCGTAATGTCGGAAGGCATCAGGTCGGGAGTAAACTGTATGCGTGAGAATCTCGCATTCAGTATTTTTGAAAGCATTTTGACAAGCAGGGTTTTCGCAGTTCCCGGCACGCCCTCGATCAATACATGGCCTTTTGCCAGTAATGCGACCAAAACCTGCTCAATTACCGATTCTTGACCAACGATGGCCTTGCTCAGCTCTTTTTGAATCTGCTCTACGACTGCCGGAGTATGTTCTAACATATCCTTTTATCCTGTTTATGTTTATGAAAAATTATGCTTATAAAAAAACTTGCCCGGTTTGTATAAATGATCTGCTGCGAAAATGTATAACTATTGTCAGCCTGTAAATATCAGCCAGTAAAAAATGGGCCGCAGTTTTTTTCGACTGTTGGACTTCAGTTATTAAAAAGATCAAACAGTGACTTTGCGGCAAGCAAAACCGTAGTAAATGTAAATACTGCTCGCAGAAACTTCTCGCTCATTTTTGTTGCATAATGCCCGCCGATAATTCCGCCGACGAAAGTAGCAAGCCCAAGCGCAATTCCCAAACTATAGTCAATCAAACCAAAATAAGCAAAAAGGGTAGCAGCTATCCCGCTAGAAAAAAAATTGATAACTTTGGTATTTCCCACTGCCTCGCGATAGCTTAGTCCCAGCAGTTTTACTAAAACGATCGTAAGAACAGTTACATAACCGCCACTGAAAACTCCTCCGTAAATAGCCAAAAGAAAGCTGAGTAGAAATCCGTAAATTTTTTTTCTGGCAGGGATCGGGTCGGTTTCTTCAAGCTTTTGTCTTTCGGGCAAAATTAGCAGCAAGATTGCACCAATAGCAACGGAAACTGCTACCACCAATTTAAGGGCACCTGCAGAGATGATTATCGCAATCCCTGCGCCGATGGCAGAGCCGATCAGCGTTAAAATCAACAAAGGAAGCAGCTTTTCTTTTTTAATCAGCCGCTGGCGAAGGAAAGGAATAGAGCCGCCGGCGGACATAAGCGTCAAGGCAAACATGTTTGTAGCAACTGCGGTTTTCTCCATGATGCCGAACTGAAACATTACTGGTACAGTGATAAGCGAATTGCTGCCGGTAACGACGCCTACGATGCTCGTAATGACAAAAATTACTATCAGTATCCATATATGCCAATTCATTGATTCAATTTATGAAATGAGTGGTCAGATTCAGAGGCTTTTCTCTAAACGGCGAAGCTCGGCAGCCAGGCCGAGGGCTTCCTTAGCAGAGCATTTGCCGCCATTTAAGATTTCCTCGCAGCGTAAAAAAATATTGTAGAGCTTATCGGGTGATTCGTTTAACCTGGCCGCAATTATTTTTGCAGCCGCTGAAGGCGATAGGAAGACTTCCTTTCCAAAATGCCGCGACATTCTTTTTTTGAACTCGCCATAGATGTTTTCAATTGCAATTTCATAGGCTCCCATTTTAGCGGAGAGGCCGGCCATTGCGGCAAGGTATTCTGTTTTAGCAGAACGCTGTTTATCCTTCAAGGGAAGCGGTCTTGAAAACCTTCTTGACTTCGAGTAAACAAAAACAAACGCCAAAACGCAAACCTGAAAGAAGATAGCTATTGCAGGAGTATTGGAAAAATAACTGACTATAGTTTTATTGCCCTTGGCAAAGCCCTGATGATATTCGTCAAACATCAAGGGCTTTGGCAATGAAGCCAGGAACATGCGGCCAAACCTTGCATTGTCAGCAAGGCTGATTCCGGCATTCGAAAAAATGTAAGGATCACCAATAAAGTAAATTCTGCCGTAACCGAATTTCACCTCTGCGAAAACACCATGCGTATCTGTTTTCATCAAGATCATTCTTTCGGACATTCCATAGGCTGACATGTCGAGGTTTTCTTTGATTCCGAGGATTTCATCATCAGAAGAATTATCGGGTGAATCATCTTGCGGATTTACATGGTCCTGAGTTGAATAATAGTTTACGGATGCAAACAATTTCGATGTTTGAACCGCATTAATTCCCAAAAGATAAGGCACTGGCTGAACAGGCTTTGCCGCAGGCGTATTTCCAATCATCGAATAACGATCCAGAGGGTCAAAACCATGCAGACTCCAGTCGGGCAGGATCGTCAGACCTTTTTTTTCGAAAACCTTTTGTAACTGTGTATAAGGTTCACGGTCAATCAAAACCAGCCTGCCGCCTGAGTTTACCCATTCGAGCAAGTGCTTGATCTCATCATCAGTGATACGTTTTCTTACTCTGCCGACAATTACAAGGGTCTGCGGATTTTCAATGTTCAGGGATTTATTCAGTTTTTCAAAAGGCTCCTCCCACCGCGAAACAGTTACAGATGAAGAATTGAGAAAAGAATAGAAAACAGAATAGCCCGTTGCGCCAATGTTATAAGTGGAGCGGTTTGGAAAGCTTTCCAGATCAGGCATTTCGTCCCTGGTTGTTGCAGAAATGGAGTTAAGAAGTACCAGGGAGGCCAATATAAAAATCAAGGTGCCGCCAATGAGCAGAATGTTACGCATTGCCTTTTGCCAAATCCTCGAGATATTTCTTGAAATTCTGCCAATTTGAAATACTTACCGAGCTCTTGCCGTACCAATAAAGCTCGTAATCAAAAGTTGCTTTTTTGAAAAAATCGCCACGCGGCCCGATCCTTGCCAGATTTCTCAAATAATCACGATTAGTTTTATGCGGCGCAAGCTCCAGCATCCCGCGATTGGCCAGCTCAAGCAAAAGCCCTATATACGCTTTTCTGACAGCCTGCCTGAAATCACCAGAAGCTGCTAATTTTTCTGCCTCGGCCATTAATGAATGCATTGATTGATCCTGTGATATAGCTTCCCCGAGAATCGAGTTCGGTTTTGACTTTATATTATCTAACGCTATGAAATCCTGTTTGGCTCCCTTCCAAAATCTGTATAGCAGAAAACCAGCGGAAAAAATCAAAAGCAACGCTAAAGCGATAACTGCAATATCAGACATCATGCCGCGGCTTTCACCAGGAGAGTAAGCGGAATGAGTTGAAAACAACGAATTGAGGAGCTTGTTTAAAGTCTTTTCCAACTCGGTCAATTCCTTCTTTTCACTTTTTTTGAAATCATATTGCTCAAGAATTTTTGCAACTTTTTCCTTGTCCTGGTCAGGGGTAATACTGTCATGCGAGCCTATCTGCGAGATAGCAGATTCAACCGAGGCGATGTGAGCGGCCAGCTCAGAAGAGAAATTCATCAAATCCACTGCGGACTGGCTCTCTGAAATTTTGTCTGCCAGAAAATGAACATGACTGTTATCAATGACGATTTCGCCCCTCTGGGTTTTAAGTTTTTCCTGCTTTGGCATCAGGCTCTTGATATCCCTTAAAGCGTCAATAAAAACTTCATCAAGCGGAAGGGCATAGCCTGTTGCCTCCAACTCCTCAAGAAAATTCTGCGAAAGTGAAGATGCCTTATGAACCCTCGTTCGATAATTCTCGATTTCAGCGGAAGAATCGCCTGCAGCTTTGGAACTCAAGGATAGTAATAATAATATCTGCAGGTTGATTACGGCTATAATCAAGCGCTTTAATCTTCTATGCTTCATACAGAGCTCTTCATACCGAGTAATTAAAGGGCTACAGTCTTTCTACGATTTAACGAAGCTAAAAATTACTTATCTTCTCTCAAGAATTATCAGAGAAGATACTAATCATGCTTGTCCCTTGGTTTACCTTGCTAGTTTGCGGCTTTGCCTGATTTTCAATTGCCGGTATCAAGGGGTTTTTGTATTGATCCGGCACTTGAGGAATCTCACCGAGCTCACGCATTGCAGCCAGCTCCAAATCATATGCCTCGTGGCGAATCCTTCCATCAATATATAAAAGACTAAGGCCTGAAATCCAAACGGGAAGCGCAAGGAGTATTGCAAGCTGGTAAGCTACATTTGCGGCAATGTTATACCAAACAGGCACGGCGTCCGGATCAAAAGCCAGAAGCATCTCAATATTGTATCCCTCCAGCCAGGCATACCAGCCCAAGGGTACGTAT
>DATLZX010000002.1:0-3945 GCA_035573795.1 Pyrinomonadaceae bacterium
AAAGACGCTGACCTTATTATTCTTTCAGGCGACCCCTTGAGCGTTTACACTCATGTGCTTGAAACCTGGGTCGAGGGCAAGAAAGTTTTCGACCGCTCCGATCCAAAAGATTACCTTTATGCAGTCGGCGGAAAGGGTGCAACCGATGACGAAGCCGGCCATGATGATGAAATTCACTGCTTCGATGGAGATATTGGAGGTAATGACTAATGCGGAAATACTTTAACTCATCTTTAGATTCAAAAGAAAATCACTTGTTTTCAAAACAAATCGCTTTTTTTCAAAAAAGCACATGCTCAGTTGAAATTATGTCTCGAATTCTCAAGGCTTCTATTTCGGTTTTCACCTTTATGCTGCTGTTTGCTTTTGCCGCCTATGCTCAGATTGCCGTAAAGGGCGAATTGATCTGGACTATGGCTGGCGAGCCGATACAGAATGGCGTAATCCTGATTAAAGATGGCAAGATCGAAAAAATAGGGCCGGCCTCTCAGATTTCAATTCCAAACGGTTACCAGGTATTATCCGCCAAAGTCGTTACACCTGGCCTTATTGATGCTCATACGGTAATCGGCCTTAATGGCTACCTCAATCAACCGCATGATCAGATGGCTTTGGATTCGAGCTCTCCAATGCAGCCCGAGCTCAGAGCTATAGATGCTTACAATTCACAGGAAAAGCTGGTTGAGTGGGTTCGCGAATTTGGCGTAACTACGATCCATACCGGCCATCAGCCCTCCTCTTTGATCCCAGGGCAAACCATGATTGCCAAAACCTGGGGCAAGACGATTGACGATGTAACGCTGGTTCCTACTGCAATGGTTGCCGTAGTTTTGGGAAATGCAGCTATCGCCGGCCAGGGAAGATCGCCCGGTACCCGCGCCAAACAAATAGCGATGCTCAGGGCAGAGCTCATCAAAGCAAAAGAAAATCTGGAGAAAAAGGAGCCCCCTAAGGATCCCCGCTCCGAGATTATGATGAAGATAGCCAAAGGTGAAATCAGGTTGCTCATAACTGCACAAAAAGATCAGGATATTATCAGTGCTTTGCGGCTTGCCAAGGAATTCAACCTCAAAATAGTCCTTGACGGAGTGGCCGACGCACAATTGGTAATGAATGAAATCAAGGCATCCGGATTCCCCGTTATTGTTCATCCCACAATGGCCAGGCCGGGCGGAGACGCCTCTAATCTCTCTCTGGAAACCGCTGCAAAACTCAAGGCTGCCGGAATTCCAGTTGCGCTTCAAAGCGGCTACGAGAGCTATGTACCCAAAACAAGGGTAGTTCTTTTTGAAGCGGCCATGGCGGCAGCCAACGGGCTATCGAAAGCTGACGCTCTGGCTTTGATTACGATTGACGCCGCAAAGATACTGGGACTTGATAACAGAATCGGCTCACTCGTTGTCGGTAAAGATGCCGATCTTGCATTGTATGATGGAGACCCATTCGAGTACACAAGCCATTGTATTGGGACGATCATCAACGGCCAGATTGTCAGCCAGACGGTCAGATAGGAGTATTCCTACAAATATTTAGTGAATTTTCTTACTCAAAATTGCAAATCTGGATTTTTTTTCGGGAAATTCGCCGATTTTAGCAATTTATATAGTTCTTTGGTTGACAAGTAAAATAGTTGCGCTATTCTTTTGATGTTTCCACGCTGCTTTTTCTTAAAAGTAGTCGCGGAACAAGGGTGCTGAAAACGGTGTGGGAGACGGTTTCGGCACCATTTTTGTTTTTTTCAGCGATTTTTTTCTTCAAGTTTATTTTCTTTAAGATAAGACCTGACTATTAAAAAATACCGGGAAAATCCGTATAAATCATTCCCGGGCAGTTTTTCACCGCTGCCGATTTAGAAATTCACTTCTGCTTGTGTTAGTTTATATCTGCTCGTTTCACTCCAAATTACTCTTTATTTCAGATAAAAGAAGATGATCCTGACAGCTATATTTTCAACTGTTTTAGCATTCCAGATACCGACGATGTCTCCCAGGCCTGCTGAAAATCCAAGACAGCAGCAACAGCAAACTGAAACAAAAGCCGAGGTTAAGGAACAAAGGGAAAAACCGCCCATAATTACAAAGCATTCAATTAGAATCGGCTCCCGGCAGCTTAATTACACAGTTACTACCGGACTGATGCCGATCCGTAATCCGCAAAGCGACGAAATCGAAGCTAATATCTTTTACATTGCCTACACTCTGGACGATGCCCCGCCAAACCGTCCTTTGATGTTTTCATTCAATGGCGGCCCGGGCTCATCTTCCGTTTGGCTTCATCTAGGAGCTTTGGGGCCTAAAAGGGTGAAAATGATGGATGACGGTATGATGCCGCCTCCGCCATACAAATTGGTGGATAATGAGGATACCTGGCTGGTTGATACCGACTTGGTATTTATAGATCCCGTTGGGACCGGCTATTCGAGGGCTACCAAGAGGGAATTTGCTCAAAAATTCTTCTCCGTTAATGGCGACATCGAATCGGTTGGCGAATTTATCCGGATGTATCTAGGCAGATTCAAGCGTTGGTCATCGCCGCTATTTCTGGTTGGAGAAAGCTATGGTACAACCAGGGCCTCGGGACTGTCTAACCACTTGTTCGAACGCGGCATCGCACTGAATGGAATCGTACTGGTTTCAACTGTGATGAATTTTCAGTCCATCAGATTTGCAGAGAATAATGACCTGCCATTGGTTTTGATCCTGCCTTCCTACACTGCAACTGCCTGGTATCATAAGCAGCTTCCGCCTGATCTTCAAAGCCGGCCTCTGCGGGAAGTTTTGAACGAAGCCGAAAATTTCGCAATCAATGAATACGCTCCGGCTTTACTGAGAATTTCCAATCTCTCCCCTGGAGAAAAATCCGCTCTTGTTGATAAATTTTCAAGACTGACCGGGCTTTCGAAAGAATTCGTCGAGCAGAACAACCTGCGCATAGAATTGGGCAAATTCAATAAAGAGCTTCTTAGAAAGCAGAGACGGACTACTGGCCGGTTGGATAGCCGTTTTACGGGGATTGATAAAGACGCTGGCGGTGATGACCCTGAATTTGACCCGAGTATGACAGCAATTCGCCCGCCATATACAGCCACTTTTAATTCCTATGTCAGGGAAGAGCTTCAGTATGATTCTGATCTTGAGTACTACATCCTTGGCGGCGGAATTACCTCACCATGGAATTGGAATGTAAATAATGGTTATGCAGACACTTCGCAGGCTCTGTCATCAGCTATGCGAAAAAATCCGTTTATGAAGATATACATTGCCAACGGATTTTACGATATGGCTACGCCATACTTTGCCACTGAATACACAGTTTCAGCAATGAACCTAGATCCGCAAATCAGAAAAAACATTGTTTTGGGGTATTATGAAGCCGGCCATATGATGTATATAGAGCGAAAGTCGCTCAAAAAGCTTCATGACGACGTAAGCTCGTTTATTAAAATGGCCGCCGAGAGCCGCTGAAATCTGTAGAATCAAAAAAGCATTATTAATTACGCGAATAACATCATTAGTAACTCTAAAAGCATCACAGGCTAGATCCCGAATCGTCAATCCGCATAATTCGCTAGCCAAATATTAGACAGGCAATCAGGAAATTGACCAATCTGCAATAAACATTGCCAGATTCAATGATCCTGATTGCCTTTTATTTGTCTTATGGAATGGGGTAGGATTTTCCTTATTACTTCAAAACACTCTCTGACTCCTTGCGTCGAGCCGGGAAAATTTATGATAAGGGTTTTCCCCGCAACGACGGCAACCGCCCGCGATAGCATTGCATACTTTGTTGATTTTAGGCTTTCAGCCCTTATGGTTTCTGCAATTCCCGGCACCTGTCGGGCAGAAACTGAAAGCGTAGCCTCCGGCATGCAATCCCTTGGAGATATGCCGGTTCCTCCGGTTGTAATAACCAGGTCAATTTCCCTCTCTACAAACGATTGCA
>DATLZX010000003.1:0-3939 GCA_035573795.1 Pyrinomonadaceae bacterium
TTTTCTGATTATATACATTGCTGCCGGCTCCCCTTTTGCGGTATTCGAGCTTTTCGGAACTAATAAATCCGGGCTTGATTCGGCTTTGAGGTTTTTGGTTGCAATTTTGGCCTGGCCCGTTTTGTTATTTTTATCAATCAGTAAAAACTTCAGGCTGCAAGAAACTCTCCCGTTTGAATTCGCTGCCGAGCTGAAAATAGATGATTCTGACAATATAAGGATTTTTTGCGAAAAAGAGCTGGACAAAGGAAATAGGAGCGACCTTGTCCTGATGTTGGCCTTCCTTTTGGGCCTGATCGAAGATTACCTTTCATCTAAACCTCTTGGCAGAGCTCATCAGTTTCTTGACATTGCCGAAAGAGAAGATTCTGCATTTGGCGCCTGGCTGCTTTTGCAATCAAACAAGAAAAAGATTAGCGGACAGATTGGGAGATATCTTACAAGGGCGCAGCAACTTCTCGACGATGCTTTAGTCAATGCCGAAATCGAGTCTGAAACCTATGATGTGATAAAAAGCTTTATATCTCAGGCCTCAGGGTCATTCAATAGCACAAGCCCCTCATCAAAGAACGGCATTGAAATGCTAAATTATACAAGCTCTGCAAGTTTTCATTCATAGCTTGCGTTAAACAAAATTCAAACTATCCGCAGGTTCACTTAACTCCATCTCCGGCTGCCGTTTAAGTCCAGGTAAGCTCCGGGACTTTTGCTTATTTGGCTTTTGCGCTTTTCTTGTTTAACATTTACTTAACAAAGATTTAACAATTTCAAACCGCTGAGCTCATTTAATCATTGCAATCATTCATTCAAAAAAACATTCATAAAAACTCTATTTACCGCTGTTTATTCCTGTTTTTGTTGCAATTATCACTGATGGGTTTTTATGCCTTTGCGCAGTCGCAAGAAACGCAAGGCGACTCTGATTTTCAGGTATGGACAGAATTTACAGTTGCCGTGCCTTTGTCTGAGTCCAAAGAACATCGAAGGCTTGACCTGCTTTTCAATGGGGTACTTAGGCTTGGCCAAAACAGGCTTTTTCCTGTAGATGAAAGAGCAGGTATCGGGCTTGAGTACGCCATAAATAAAAATCTCAGCCTTGCCACTAGCTACCTTTACCGCCGCAGTGAGCCTGTTAAAAACAGGACTGATTATGAACATCGTCTTAGGTTCGACGCCACTGTTTCAAAATCATTCAGATACTTTTCGCTCAAGGACCGCAATCGTTTTGAATATCGAATAAGAGTAAATCACTCTGATTCCTGGCGATATCGTAATCGGCTGACACTTCAGCTGCCAGAATACTTCGGTAAGCTAAAGTTGGCTCCTTTTGTGTCGGATGAAATTTACTATGATTTTTCTTCAAAACAGCTAACTACGAATGATTTTTACATCGGCGTATCAAAAAAATTCAATAAATCCCAAATAGAGATATTTTTGCTCCGCCGAGACTCCTCTTCCCCGCCTATAAGAAAATTCAACGCTATTGGCATCAATTACAAAATACGGCTTTAAGGATTATCTTCTCTATAATTTTTGCAAATTTTTTCAATAAGATTTCCTTTCAGCGCTTTTAACTTTGATTAACCCGGTACTTTACAAAACTGCTTCACGGAATTTAACAAAAATGCTGTAAAATCACTTTGTGCTAGACGTTTTATACCTCTTCTCACTTCTCATTTTAGTATTACTGGGGTTTTACGTCTTCGTCGCTGATCCTCGCAGCCGCGCTCACCAGACATTTGCGGCTTTTATTTCATTTTGCGCGATTTGGACCACGAAAGATTTGATTTTTTGGGGGTTTCTCAACAATCGGTTTTTTGCTGAGATTTGGGCAGCTTCCGGTTTCATTATCGCCATTTTGATGCAGTGCGCCCTTGTAGTTTTTGCCTGGGTATTTCCCGTTAATTCAAGGACACCGAAGCAAAAAGCAGCAGCTTTATTTGCACCCGGCCTGATTTTTATTATTGTATCCGCACTAGGCCTTTGCTGGAACGAGATCTCTTTTGAAAATGGTAAGCTGTCCATCAAACTTACAGGCCTTGCATATGCTGTCGTCGCCTATATTTATTGCCTCTTTCTTTATGGAGCAGTGCTGTTGTTTCGCAAATACCGCCTGTATCGCGATACACAGAGAGCGAGCCAATTGGCTGCAATCCTCCTTGGCCTCACACTTACGGCATTTTTGAAATCATTCGTTAATATCTTCCTGCCTTTCTTTGGCAACTACAGCCTTTTGCCCTACAGCTCCTTGTTTTTTCTTCCTGGCGTAACCATTTATGCCTACGCAATCTCCAATTTCAAGCTTTTCTCTCTCCAATCTGCTCTGGATCAATTCCGCTTATTTCCTGTTACCTACAAGGTGGCTCTGAGTGTCGCAATGGTGGCGATATTCAGCTTCGCATTGTTTCAGATTCCGATCGTATGGTGGGCTTTCAGTGAGGGAGTCAGCGTAGAAGCTTGGAGAAGATATCTGGTTTTCAGCATAGTATCGGCGCTTTTACCAAACCTTTTTCTGGTACTTTTGATTGTCCGCTCGATTTCCCGTCCATTGCAGCGCATAGCTGTCGCAGCAGTTCAGGTTTCAGAGGGAAAATACGGAACACAAATTGAAATGAGGAAATCGAATGATGAAATAGGACTTGTTGCCGAAACATTCAACGCAATGAGCAAGAAAATGGCTGCCGACATCGAGCGGCTCAAATCCCTAAATGAGCGGCTGATCAGGGCAGAAAAACTGGCGGCTATGGGGACACTTGCTGCCGGAGTTGCACATGAGGTGAATAATCCCCTGGCTTTGATATCTTCTATTGTGCAGATGCTCAAATCATCATCAGCTTCAAATCCTGAAAATTTAGAAAAACTTGAGTTAATACAAAAGCAGATTGAAAGGATCAGCAGGGTAACTCGTGACCTGACAGACTTTGCCCGAATCAGGCCCCAGCTTCGGATAGAAACCAACTTGAACCGCATTGTCGAATCCAGCGCAAGGCTGGCCGCGCTTGATGAAAAATTCCAAAAGCTTGATTTAACCTTAGACCTGGATCCGAAAATTCCCTTAACCAGCGTTGATCCCGGCCAACTCGAACAGGTTGTCCTAAACCTGCTTTTGAATGCAAAAGATTCATTGGAGGCCGGCGGTAAGATTACGTTAAAAACCTTCTCTGAAGAAAATTATTCCTGCATAGAAGTAAGCGATGAGGGCATCGGAATTCCTGAAAACGACCTTCCAAGAATATTTGAGCCATTTTTTACTACAAAATCGCCGGGCAATGGCACCGGACTTGGTCTTTCTGTTTGCTATGCAATTGTTGCCGCCCATTCTGGACGAATTGATGTAGAATCTGTGCCGGGCAAAGGCTCGAGATTTATTGTCAGGATTCCCGCTCTGTCTCAAAATCAAGATTCCGGTTCTGTCCCTTGATTCTGTGAACGAGATTTAATATGAGCCTTATGGCCCGCCCCGTTGGCTGATTGCTTGATTTTTCACCATTAATCGAAATCCTTTAGATTCGTAATTAAATTAAAAAGGCAATTCCACTGAAATAAATAAAAGTTTGGACAAAAAAGCGGGCAATAAATAACGGGCGGCATCAAAAAAGCGGCGAATTTTTTTATTTTCGCCGCCTTTTGAAGCCGATTGTTTGTTTTATCAATGTAAACTTTCGATTTAATTTAAAAAACTTCAAATCATTGAAGCAAATCAGGTCATTTGCGGGTAATTACTTATGCTTATCTACCCACGGCATAGATTCTTCCATTTCTTGCCCTGTAGTATCTTGTGCCGTTCTTCGTATAAAGATAAGTTGCACCGGCGCCTGCCAAGCCGCCAAGTATCATTCCGGTTTTACCGCCGGCCCAGGCTCCTAAGCCCATGCCAAGCAAGCCGCCGCCGGCTATCTTAGCTGCTCTTCGATAGTTGGAGTTGTAATAGCGCCTTTT
>DATLZX010000004.1:0-8477 GCA_035573795.1 Pyrinomonadaceae bacterium
AATCGGTCACCAAATGCGCCAACCAAGCTTTTATTTGCGCGAAGCCTTGCAAAGAAAATATTGCCCTGTTTTTGTGGGCTTTCGGCATCGGCAGTAACTGTTTGGAATAAATGCAAACGGCAGGTGGTTTCATGTGTCCACAGATGAAGATGAAGTTCTCCTTTCAGCGCTGCTTCGCTTGAGCTCAGGCTTTCAATCATTACAAAGAAATCATTTGCGGCAATGAAGGTATTTGGCGATGCAAGCACGTGGCCCCTTGCGGCCATCTCGGGCGATATGTTTGCCAGATTTACGGCAGCACGGCTGCCTGCAGGAATTTCACCGAGCCGGCGTCCATGGCTCTCCAAATATCGAATGCGGGTTTTTACTCCTGCTCGCTCATGCTTGATGTTAGCAGCCATTTTTGATTGGCCGTAACCGGGCAAAAGCGAGATTTCATCATCGGCGCGCAGCGTCCCGTTAATCAGAGTGCCTGTAACTACCGTTCCAAAACCCTGTACTGTAAAAACCCTGTCAATCGGCAAAAAGGTTGCACGGTTTGTTGATTTGCGTTCGATCCGGCCGGGCAGTGTTTTCAGATAATTTTTCAATTCATCAATACCTTCACCCGTAACCGTACTCAGGAAAAATATCTTGTCGGTTTCAAGCGGGCTGTTTTTAAGAAGGCTCTTTACTTGAATAGCAGTTGATTGTATCAGCGTTTCATCCGCAAGGTCGCATTTGGTTATTGCAACAATACAACCTCTGATTCCAAGTAAACGGCAGATTTCGAAATGCTCTTCGGTTTGCGGCATCACGCCATCTTTTGCCGATACGACCAGCAGGACGACATCTATGCCTCCAACGCCGGCTGTCATGTTTTTTATGAATTTTTCATGTCCCGGAACATCAATAAATGAAATCAAGCCATTTTCGCCCTCCATGAAAGCAAAGCCCAGATCAATCGAAATCCCGCGTTTTTGCTCCTCGGGCAGCCGGTCAGTGTTTTTGCCCGTCAGAGCCTTTATCAACGCTGTTTTTCCATGATCAATATGGCCGGCAGTTCCGATTACGATGTTCATTGAAGCAAACAGTTAGATTCAAAAAAATCCGCCTAATCTGTAAATCAGAGAAACAGTGTAAATCTCTGAAACTTAGTAAATCTCTGAAACTTAGTAAATCTCTAAAACCGAGTAAACATGTGAAATTGAGTAAATCCCGGATAACGAGAAAATCCGCCATTCCGGATAAGTCAGCTTAGCGAGTTAAATCCGGAAATAAGGGAGATAAATTTTATCTAATCAGATTGTGTCAGCAAGGCTGCCGAAGTAAATCTTTGCAATAGATTTACGACGGCAGGGGTGGTAAAGTTTGTTAATTTTTTATATCGGATATGCCATATTCTGCTATTTTGCGGTAGAGCGTTTTCCTGCCGATATTAAGTATCCTTGCTGCTTGCGATTTATCTCCTGCCGTATAATCGAGCGTTGCTTCAATCAGTATTTTTTCGGCCTCATCGAGCGATATCGGCAGTTCCAGTTCCAGGCCGATCGGGCTTCCGTCTTTTGCCGCCGAGAGCCTTCTTTCACGCTCGCTCGCCCTCAGTTCCATCGAACCGCGTACGATTGACTCTGGCAGGTCGCCGGCTTCGATTTTACGTCCGGCAGCGACTATTACAGCTCTTTCTATGGCATTTTCCAGCTCCCTTACATTGCCGGGCCAGTCATACGCCATCAATGCCTTCATAGCATCCTTTGAAATACCGGAGATATACCGCCCTGTTTTTTCTTTGAAACGCTCGAGAAAATGAATAACCAGCAAAGGGACATCTTCCCTGCGTTCACGCAGCGGCGGGACTATTATCGGAAATGCAGAAAGACGGAAATACAAGTCACGGCGAAATTTCCCCTCTTCTACTGCTTTTTCCAGGTCAACATTGCTGGCTGCAATAACCCTTACATCTGTCTTGATGACGTCACTGCCGCCGACGCGAGTAAATTCTCCGTCCTGCAGGACACGAAGCAGGCGGACCTGTGCCTGCAGCGACATCTCTCCGATTTCGTCCAGAAACAGAGTGCCGCCGTCGGCTTCTTCAAAACGGCCGATGCGCCGCGTCCTTGCATCGGTGAATGCGCCGCGTTCATGGCCAAATAGTTCGGATTCAAGGAGTGATTCAGGAATCGCACCGCAATTGATTTTTACAAATGTTCGGCTTGAACGATCTGAATTGTAGTGGATAAGATTTGCAAGCAGCTCCTTTCCGGTTCCCGACTCGCCCTGTATCAGGACGGTTGTTGAGGCATCAGAAACCGTCAGCGCCAGGTCAATTGCGCGGCGGATTGCTACAGATTGGCCTACTATCTCGCTTTGCCTTTGTACGAGCTGGCTTTTCAGCCTGATGACCTCTGCAGAGAGCTGGTCACGCTCCAGCGCAGTGCCGATCTGGTCGGCTATTCCTTCTACTAAGGCAACCGTGTTCTCATCATTTGCAACTTCGCTGCTCCAGACAAAGCCAACAAGTCCGAATGGCTGGCCGCCGACTCGTACAGGAGCAACCAGTGCCGCCCGTCCTCCAAGCGTCTTGTTGAAAATGATTCGCCCTGCTAGAGGGAGCTGGTTATCAGTAAGGGCAAGCGTTTTTCCGTCACGTATCAATTCGGCAACCGGCTTGAAACTGCTCACTCGCAGAGATTTGCCATGCGATTCAACAAGCTTGATAAGCGTGCCTGGCTGGCGTCCCTCAGCCGCCTTGAATGAAACAAGAGAGATTTTCTCTCCGTTTTCATCCAAAACGCCGAGAGCTCCGTAATCCGCTCCGACAAGGTTTATTGCCTTTTCGAGGGCCTTGTCAGAAACTTCGGTAAAATCCGAATGCGAGTTTAAGGTGTTTGCAATTTCAAGAAGTGCGCGAGTGCGGCGCGATTCATCCTGCTGGGCTGTAAAAAGCCTTGTATATTGATAACCGATGGCCAGTTGCCTGGCAATGGACTCAAGAAACTGGACTTCCTCTTCGAGCCACTCCCGTGCTTTTTGTGTATCATGCAGGCCGATCAGCGATGCCGGCTGATCATTAATGATTATCGGCGTTATCAGGAGCGATCTGGTCTCAAGCGCTTTCGCAAAAAAACGAAGCGTCGGATCGCTTGCCCTCGAAGTATCGTTTATTATTATCGGCCGTTTGAGGTCAAGCCGCTCGGAAAGCCTGGCGGCGTCTATCGGGAGTTGCGTCCCAAGGCTTGATGGAACCGCATCGCTTCTTCGCCATTCGTGGCTGATCTTAAGTTCTTTTCCCTCAATTAGTTGCAGAAGGTCGCAGCGGTCCGCATCAAACATTCTGCCAATTTCACTGACTACTACATTCAGGAAACGCTCGAGGTCAATATTAGTCGGAAGGTCGCGGGCAAGGCGCTCGATTATGGCTTCGCGCGCTTCTTGCATTTTGAATTTACGGTCAAATGAAAGGGACTTGATTTGTTCTATGTCGGCCATTAAAAGTGCTGAATTTATAAAGAATCAATTAAACAATCCCAAGTCGTGGAAAACCGGAGTATTAAAAAAATTCTTATGTGATTTAGAAAATATCTGCTTTAAGCCTATTTGAGAAAACGGTTGACCTTTTGTCAAGTTGACACAGTATAAAGTCAGGTTGTGTAGTTTTGAAACAGGCAGACTTGATTATTTTGGGGTCATGAAAATTCATTTAACGGTGGTGGCACGTCCCAAAGACTGCAATAATTCGATGCCCAATCTTTCTAAATAAAATAAAAACAAACCAATTTACAGGGCAAAACACCTACAACCAGGCGGGCAAACCTATTAGCAATGCGAAGAATACGAAGCAAAAAAAGTTTGTTTTGCATTGGATTTGGAAGCCGTGCTCACAAAATTCATGGTTTGGCGTTGTTTTTCTTCGGTTCGCTGCCTTTGGGATTTTGAGTAGGCGAGGCTTGAGGCCTTGGTGACGGAGCCTGCGATGGCGCCGGCGACGTTGCCGCATTTGCCGAGGGGCTTGATTCGGTTGTAGCAGAATTTACGTTGGTATTTGAATTTGCATTCTTGTTTGAGGATTTAGGAAGGCCGGCAAAATCTATCCGTTGGCGGCCGGCTTCGGCATCTTCGAGAAGCTGTTGAGCTTTTACGTTTTCGGAGTCAATTTCAAGAGCCTTTTTCAGTGGGCCGAGGGCTTCACGATATTTAGCTAATTTTATCAGGATTGCGCCAAGCTCGGTTTGATAATCGCTGTCTTCGGGATTCAGTTTTACGGCCTGACGAAGTGCCTTTTCCGCAGCTTCATCCTTGTTAAGTTTGTTCAGGGCACGGCCTAAGTTGTAAAAAGCGCTGTGATTTTCAGGCTCGGCTTCGGTAATTTTTTTGTATTCTTCAACTGCGCGTTCAAAGGCTTTGGCAGACTCAAGCTTATCCGAACCGCTGCCGATTGGGTTTGAATTATCATCGGGATTCAGGTTTGACTGCTTTTCCGTGATCGAGTATGCAATGCCTAATTTAAACCAGGCATCGGCAAAAGCAGGATTAAGTTCAACTGCCCGCTTGTAGGCTCCGATAGCATTTTCGAGATCACCGCTATCAAGCAGCCTGTCGGCCTCGGCTACGGCAGACGCAGGATCCGTTATTTCTGAAAAATCTCTTTTGGAGGTTTGTTGGCTGTTAGAATTTGTTTCATTACTCTTGGTAAAACTGCAGCCAGACGGCATATAAACCGCAAATAGGATTAAACCTGCCAAAATAAGCACTCGTCGCATAAAAAACTAAATCATGCAAAACTACATTAAGCTTAAGACCAACCAGCTTTTAGAAATTATTCCGTGTCTGTCCCGAATTTGACTTTTGCAAGGAGGAGCACAAGCTGGCTTTCATAAAAACTTCAGAAAGTAAAATCTTGAAATCAAAACAACAACACCGCCGAAAAAGAGCAGTCCCAGGGCCTAGCCAGGCGGAAAAATGAACTGACGGCCTGCGAGCAGGTGTACGTGCAGGTGAAAAACCGTCTGCCCGCCGTCAGCATTCGTATTGATAACCACCCTGTAGCCGGCTTCGGCAAAACCTGTTTGCCTGGCAAAATCGGCCGCAGATAATAGGAGCTTACCGAGAATTTCACGATCACCGTCCGAGGCTTTGTCCAATGACTCGATATGCCGACGCGGAACGAACAAAACATGGATCGGCGCCTGCGGATTTATGTCGCGAAAGGCTATAAAATCAATATCCTCAGCCACCTTTTGCGATGGAATGCTTCCCTCTACTATTTTGCAAAAAAGGCAATCGCTCACTTGTGATTCCTAATAAGTAATTTTATATCTTATGTTTTTCAAGAATTACTTTAGCGTTGGATTTAATTTGCGCAAAATTCAGCCGGCACTATACCAAATCTAACAGCATTAGATCGTTTCTAGAAAATTAAACCACAAGACTTTCGGTTTGTGAAACACTGCCCGACGAGGAAGATTCGGTTATTCGCTCGATATCAGCACCGAGCGATCTAAGGCGTCTTACTATCATTTCGTAGCCGCGGTCAATATGGTAAACGCGGTCAATAAGTGTTTCACCATTGGCGCACAGTGCGGCAAGCACCAATGAAGCTGACGCTCTCAGGTCAGATGCAATCACCGGAGCCCCTTTTAGTTTTCTAGGGCCTGAAACTTTGGCAGTGTTGCCCTCGATGTGAATTTCTGCGCCCATTCGCATCAATTCCGCAGCATGCATAAAGCGATTTTCAAAAATTGTTTCCGTAATATTTGAAACTCCTTCGGCCTGTGTCATCAATGCCATGTACTGAGCCTGCATATCGGTTGGAAAACTCGGGTAAGGCTCTGTAATGACATCGCTTGACTTGAGGCGGCTTGCTGAAACGCGTAAGGTAGTGGGATTCACTTCTTCAATCACGACACCGCATTCTCTAAGTTTTTCGATAACTGAAGAAATATGCTCCGGACGGCAATTCCTGATTTCGACCGAGCCATAAGTTATGGCTGCCGCAGTGATGAAGGTTCCGGTCTCAATACGGTCCGGTATGATGGTATGCTCGGCCGGCCCGAGCTGGCTTACTCCCTCAATCACGATTGCGTCAGTTCCCGCGCCTTGTATTCTGGCTCCCATTTTATTGAGCAGGTCGGCCAGGTCTACAACTTCCGGTTCTCTTGCCGCATTGATGATTTTTGTAGTGCCTTCGGCGAGTGAGGCTGCCATCATCACGTTTTCGGTTCCTGTTACTGTAACCTTTTCAAATACGATCTGACACCCCGTAAGCCTGCCTTTGGGAACTGTAGCTACTACGTCACCAGCTTCGAGCTCGACTCGGGCTCCCATTTGCTCAAAGGCCTTCAGATGCAGGTCAATCGGCCTTGTGCCGATCGCGCAGCCGCCCGGAAGGCTGACCCTTGCTCGGCCAAAGCGCGCCAGCAGCGGCCCGAGAACAAGCACGCTAGCTCTCATGGTTTTAACCAATTCATAAGGAGCTTCAAAGCGCTGTATATCATGCGACTCAATCCTGAAAGTCCTAAGCTCTGGTGTCAAGACGGTCGCTCCCAGGTCTTCGAGAAGGCGCCTGAGCGTAATCAAGTCCTTGACATAAGGAACATTATGGAGAACGAGGCTTTCCCCTGAGAGCAATCCTGCCGCAAGGCAAGGCAGGGCAGAATTTTTCGCACCGGCGATGTCTATCGAGCCGGAAAGCCGGCGCCCGCCGCGTATCAAGAATTTATCCATAAAAATCTTAGCCTGAGATGATAGGTTCAGTCTTCGCCGAGAATATCAACCAAGCAATGTTACTTATTACTTTATGAATCTAAAGCATCAGCAATATTTATACAGACTACAACAGTCTCTTATAAGATGACAAATGCAGTAAATTTACTGTTCCGCTTATTAAAGCATACCGAAAATGGCGAGAGATTTCTTATCAGAGAAAAAAGCCGAAAAATAAAAAGCCAGAAATCTAATACTATTCAAGCAATGCTTTTAGTTGGCCGAAATGTCTTTTTGCATGCAGCGGAGCAAGCAGGAGCCATTCTGAAGCATTCAGGTTGCCAAGGAAGGGATGAGGGAAAGCCTTATAGAGCCGGGATAATTGCGCAAAATGCTGGCGAAGGTTTCTGAGCTCATTTAAAGAATCATCCAGAGCCTTCAGGGCTTCACTTAGCTTAACTCCTTTGGGCTTGACAAAATCCGGCGCCTGGAGTTTTTTCCTGGCTTCGACGATCTGATCAATGTTATTCACAAAATGTTGTGAAAGGTTCAGTTTTACTTCAGAGGGATTTTGCAACTGTGCTGCATTTGGCTCGGCTGCGGGGCCGGGCTGTCCATTATTTGCAGATTTCAGGAGCTTTTTACAAATAAGGCAGATGCTCAAATTGGTTTTAGCTATATGCTCGATGATCTGGCTTGCTTGCCAGCGGCCATTTTCAGCCGATTCTGTGTCAGTGGTTGCCTGCATGGAGGAAAATTTTTCCTCAAACTGTAAGGCAAACTTTTTTATATCTTCCAAGACCGATTGCAGGTAAATCAAAGTTTCTTCGAAGGTGGCTGGAAGCGGATCTTTTATTTGGCTTTTCATCTTGCACGCATCAAGAAAATCGGATTTTATAGAGCCAACTATATCAAAAAATTCAATTTATTGGACCGAAACCTTAAGTAAAAACGAAAAAATGTTTCCACTCCAAAGTTTTAGGATGTGGAGATTTTAATCTCCGGAAAAGCGGTCAGCTTCTCTATTGCAGCAATATTATTTAAAAAAAACGACATGCAAATAAATGGTTAGAAAAAAATAGGCATTTTCAGCGGCTGAAAAGCGTCAATTTATGCCAGCGGGCAAAGCTGACCGTATTGTCATTCTGGTTCTTCATTTTTCGAATATACGCAGTCTCGAAATAGATTGTGTCGTCCGACAGCCAGATTAACTGTACGATAGGATTGAAGGAAACCAGTTTTGAAGCTTCCGGAACTTCCGTCGTTGCCGAAGGATTAGAGGCGGCATTATTAGTATTGTCGCTTACCGTATCATTCGCTGGCTGCGGAGAATCAGTGCTCTGCTCATTCATTGAGTTATTTGCAGGGCTGATTGCAGCGTTTTGAGAATCTGAGTTTTGGCTTTCTTGGTTTGCAGTTTGAGCTTCGGCGGTGTTTGCCTGATTTAGATTGGCAGTTTGATCCTGCGGGCTTGTTTGTTGGGCTTTCTGTTCATAGTTTTTCGAGGCAATCAGCAGCTCATTTCTGAGCGGGATCGCACTTTGAGTAGTTGCGTCAAGGCCGGCATCGTAGATCCTTATCTGGTCGGAATATCCGAGCGCGATTTTTGAAGAATCTGGTGACCAAACTGGCGTAACAAAAGTCGGGCTGTCATCAAGAAGCCGCTCTCGGCCCGAAAGATCAACAACGCGAGGCCTGCCCTTCGGTTGAAACGCTTCCCCGGCCTGGTCGGCAATTCGTTCGCCCGCCCTCCACTCGCTTAAATGAAGCGCCATTGCGGCCAGCTTGCTGCTATC
>DATLZX010000005.1:0-3966 GCA_035573795.1 Pyrinomonadaceae bacterium
ATTTTTGGGGTATTTCTGAAGGATTTCCTGCCAGGCCTCGCCATTATAGTGAAACCGCAAGCTGACTTCATCAAACAAAAAGTTAATCCCAAGTTTTCTAAAGCGATCCAGGCCGACAAAGTTAAGGTAATAGCTGTATAAGGGGGCGCCGCTGGCCGGCACTTCAGGACGTTTAAGCCTGAGCGCCGCATCGCGGCTGAGTTTTTCCGCCATTTCTTCGCTCAAATCTCCTAAAAGAAGCAGCATTGCCGGCCTTAATTCTGAATTCTCGAAAAAATCCACGAAAATTTTTGCCGCCTCGATTTGGTCATAGCCTGACAGGGCACGAATTAATTGTGAAAACCTTAAATCATCGCCGGCACGTAAGGTTGAGAAGACGGCCTCCGACTGTACCCATCCCTGAAGTTTCGGCTCGGCAACAACGAGAAAAAATACGACGCCATCTGCTTCTTTTCTGCCGATAATGTTTACTTTTCTGCCTCGCTGCATCCTTTGCAGATGAGGTGAGTAGAGGCTAGGCTCTTTTCTTAAGATTGAAAGCGTCTCATCGCCTACCACCGCATCGAATTTCGATTTATCACCTTTTTTGGCCACAGTAGATTTTTTCGTTTGAGCGAAACTACAGTCGGCCAGTGCAAAAAATAGATACACCGCAAGACAAAACAGCTCGAAATTGATGAATTGAGGCCTTGTCCTCATCTGGCTGTTGCTAGATAAAAAGAAAAAGTGTTTTTAAAACTGGAGTAAAGATTTTGCGTCAATAAAGTTATTACAAAAGCGGCCAAATTACAAATCATGCGGGTTTATCTGCTCCCGGAGATTGTTTTTGAAAGCTGGCCAAAGCGTCCGCTGTGGTTAATATGGCAAATTGCAACCGCCAGGGCATCGGAAATATCTTCGGGCTTAGGACATTGTTCAAGACCGAGAAGCCGCCGGACCATTTCGCCCACCTGCTGCTTTTGTGCATTGCCGTAGCCAACGACGGATTGCTTGATTCTCCTGGGAGAATATTGGGCTATTTCAATACCGCCAAGCTGTGCGGCCAATAAAATTACTCCGCGTATCTCGCCAAGTTTGATGGCTACAGAAGCGTTATTGGAATAAAAGGCTTCCTCTACGGCCAAAACATCCGGGCTGAATCTGTGAATCAAGCCGTCTACATGCTGAAAGATTTGAGCCAGCCTGTTTGGAAATGCCTCTTTTTTTTGAAGCCGCAGTGCGCCAAATTCCGCCACCTTGTAGCGCGACCTTATTTGCTGTACCGCTCCCCAACCCAAAACCTCGCTTCCCGGATCAATTCCCAATACTAACATTAGAATTTTCGTAATTTTTCTGCAGTATTATAATCTCAGATTATACCTGGACTTATCGCAGAATATCTTCCCGATCCTTTGCAGCAAAAATAACTGAATTGCCGTACCAAAGCAAGGCTGGCTTGATGATAAGAGGCAGGGTGTTTTTTATCTTACGAAAAAACTTCACAAGAAAAATTATCCTGATCAAAACCAGTATTTCTTTTGCAGGGCTTCCTTGTAATGATGCCTTATGCAGAATATGATTAAATTGGTGGCAATTTACTATGGTGATAGATGCAATCAGAGCCGGAATACGTCCAGTTGAATCTATCAGAAAGCTTCTGGCAGAAGTAATTGATTATGCAGGCCTTTTTCCGCCGGCCAAACTATCTATGTCCGAGGCGGTAGTAAACTATGCTACTTACCGAAACAGTAATTACTCTTGGATGCTCGGCAGGTTCGTAGCGCCGGTAGCCCGTCTGGATGAATTTTTCAATTACGCTGAGGATGCAATTGCGCGGGACAGGGACAAACACTGGCGGATTGCTGCAGTTGCCGGCGAGGATATTCAGGAGACTATCCGAATCATCAAAGAATTCAATTATAAAAACTCCGGCCTGGCGCTTGTTGACGTACTTGAGGTCAAGGCCAATACTGTCTCAAAGATAGAAAATACTGTAAATGCTTTGCCCAAAGGCGTTACGGCTTACTTTGAAATTGCAAACAAGGAAGAATTGCCCGAACTTGTAAGCGCACTGGCCATCAGAAAGCAGAAAGCAAAAATCAGGACCGGCGGCATCACTAATGATCAGTTTCCGCCGGCCAGACAAATTATCCGTTTTGTCCGCACTTGTATGGCGGCAAATGTTCCTTTTAAGGCAACTGCGGGACTTCATCATCCTATAAGGTGTTTTCGGCCGCTTACCTATGAGCCTGATTCACCGAGCGGAATGATGCATGGTTTTTTGAACCTGCTTTTGATGACGGGTTTTGCACGTGAGAGCTACCGCGTCAGCCTTCTGGAAGAACTGATGGAAGAAGAATTCGAAGAAGTTTTCAAATTCGATGAATTGGGAGTATCCTGGCGAAATCAGCATCAACTGAACCTGACAAACCTCGAGCTGCTAAGGCAAAGGGGAATGCATTCGTTCGGCTCATGTTCATTCGAGGAGCCAATTGCTGACCTCGAGGCATTGGGTATTTTGTAAAAAAACTTTTTTCAGGGTTGCCGCTCTTTTGTTTGAAAAAACTTTTTTATCAAATCGCTTCCCCTTGGAATATTAGTTTGCCAATGCTTTTATCAGATTTTTTGCTATTGCTTTGTTTAGATAATGTTATTTTTCGAAATTGACGAAACTCATGATCCGTCGCTGGAGAGTTGGTTGGATTCTGCAAATGATCCGCAGACTGACTTTCCCGTACAAAATTTGCCGCTTTGCTCATTTGCCCCAAAGCTCGATTCAGAATGGCCCAGATCCGGACTGGTAATCGGTGACAGAGTATTCGATCTGGCAGCGGGAAATGAAGCCGGCTTATTTGGTGACCTCTTCAGAGATTATGAAACGGATGATTTTGTTGATGCAACGATACCGTTCGGATTCCTGGATTGGGATGCCAGGCGAAAGTTTCGCAGCAGGCTGGTCGAACTATTTACAACCAAAGCAACAGCCGGCGATATAAGGACAGTAAAAGAAAACCTTTACCCTGCTAATGAAGTTGTTTTTTACCTGCCGGTAGAAATCGGAGACTATACAGATTTTTATTGCTCTATCTTTCATGCTACCAATGTAGGCTCGATGTTCAGGCCTGATAACCCTCTGATGCCGAACTACAAATGGCTGCCCGTCGGCTATCATGGAAGGGCTTCGAGCATAGTAATCTCCGGCACAAATATCAGGCGTCCTTTCGGCCAAAACCGAAGCGATCAAAATGCTCCGCCCGTTTTCATACCCTCACGCAATCTGGATTATGAAGTCGAGCTTGGAGTGATCATCGGTAATGGAAATGACCTTGGCGAGCCGATACCGCTCGCTAACACTCATCAGCATATTTTGGGAATGTGCCTGGTAAATGATTGGTCAGCCCGCGATATACAGGCTTGGGAATATCAGCCATTAGGGCCATTTTTGGCCAAGAATTTCGCTACCACGGTATCTCCTTTCATTGTAATGCCGGAAGCACTTGCGCCTTTTCGCTGTGCGGCTTTTCAAAGGGCAGAGGATGACCCGCAGCCACTGCCGCACCTTTATGATTCAGGCGACTTGAAAACCGGCGGATTTGATATCACACTCGAAGCTTTCCTCTTATCAGAAAAAATGAGGCAGGCTGAGATGCCGCCATTCCGGCTAAGCCGCTCAAGCACGAAAGACCTTTATTGGACTGTAGGCCAGATGATCGCCCATCATACCTCGAATGGCTGCAACCTGCAGCCCGGCGACCTGATTGCAACCGGGACCGTCAGCGGCCCGGGCAAAGACGAAAGAGGCTGCCTTTTAGAATTAACATGGCGTGGCACAGAGCCGATACTCTTGCCAACGGGCGAAGAGAGACGCTTTTTGGAAGATGGAGACGAGGTTATAATCAGGGGTTTCTGCCAGCGTGAGGGGTTTAGGAGAATCGGGTTTGGTGAATGCAGGGGACGAATCCTGCCTGCAGATGCCGGCTAAAGCCG
>DATLZX010000006.1:0-4104 GCA_035573795.1 Pyrinomonadaceae bacterium
GGCAGCCTGTATTTTTCCTCTGCCCATTGTCCCAGGTCAATCAGTTTACAACGCTCCGAGCAAAACGGCCTGAACTCGTTGCCATCATATACCACTTCTTTTTTACAAATCGGACATTTAACTTTTGTCATCGGTTGATCATCAAACCATCGTCAAATACTTCAGTAATTGTAAATATTAGTTTCTTAAACTCTCTCAGGCAAAATCAATATCTCTGCCGCACAATATCTGCCGCACAATTTCTCCGAACCCTAGCTAGCCGCAAATCGTTTATTGAAATATCTGCATCTCGAAAATAAAAACGTGCATCTTCATAAAAAGCAGTATTTTCGATCAATGCAAAAAACCCTGTACTTTGATTGTTTGATAATGCATCTAAATAAATTGCTTGTTTAATATTCGATTGTTAAGTATCTTTGCTATTGTCGGGCTGATTTGTTTGGGCTGCTAAAAAATTATTTTACAGAGTGGCTACCCGGAAATCTTAGCCGGCAGCAAAGGCAATTTTTTCGTATCAGGAGTAATGAAATGAACGGCGGAGAAGATCTTGGTGAAAAATTCGAAAAATGGCAACGCACTGCGCGCGAGCGCATAGAGGAAATTGACCGCAAACTTGGTATTTCCGAAAAGGTGGAAAGCTCCATCAAATCTGCTGCGGAGCAGGCGAGCCGTGGTGCCGAAAAGCTGAAGTCCGAGGCCGAAAAAACCGAGCTTGGCAAAGAAGCCGTCCGTATAACTGAAAGCACAGTAGAAGCTGCCGGCTCTGCAGCAAAGGCCGCCTGGGATGCAAGCCAGCCTTTACGCGAAAAAGCCGAGTCCGCCGCCGGCTCGGCTGCAAAAGTTGCTGCTGATGCTGCCAAAACCATCGCAGACAAAATCTCTGACACTGCTCAAAAAGCCGGATCGGCCGCCCGTAGCTCAGCCGAGGCTTTTTCTTTTGGCCTTGATCTGACTTCTGCTCTGGATTCGGCTAGCCGGAGGGCAAGGCAAGCCGCCGCCTGGGTTTCCGAAAATCCTCTCTATGCACTTTCAACAGCCGGCTCCGGCCTGGTAGGTGCCGGCCTGGGCCTTGCATTTACAACCATGAGCAGCCATTGGCTTATGAATTCCGCACTACCGGTTTGGATGGTAAAGCTCCTGAGCAAAAGGTTTAATGGATACCTGAAATCTCAGGAAGAAAAACTAGCCGCAGGCAAACTCGACGAAGCCGAGCAAGAGCGCCTAGCCTTCCAAAAAGATATAGCACTTTATGTCGGCGCACCGATGATAGCCGGATTTGCATTTTCTTCAGGGGCCGTCCTTTTGGCAAACGTTCTCGATCCGAAAACCATTACCGGAGCCCCGCTTAGCTGGCTGATCGGCGGCAGCCCCTTTCTTGAAGGGATCTGGTTTTTTGCCAACGGTGTCGTCTGTATCAAATGTGGTATTGACGTAGTTTTTATGGCACTCGGCAGGCCTGAGGCAGCTGACGAAATGATAAACAAGGCCAGAAAACTGCTCCCTTCAGCCTGATTGCCGCATTGATTTTCTATCTTTGGATTGCAAAGCTTCCTGACAATCAGCTTTGCGCTCGGTCCATTGATTCCGGCCTTCAAAAAAGTTAAAGACAATGCTTTCTGGCAGTCTCTTTCAGTAAGGATTTTTCTTTAAGTTCTACAGCTCTAGAGGTTCAGATTTATCCTTACCGGTATCGGTGCAAAGCTGAGGATAAAAATCAAGAGGGTCAATAATGCTACGATCTTGCGGCTTTGCGGCAGCCGTTCCATCTCCATTGCTGGCGGATGCCCAATCCGGGTCATAACAGCCAGTATCAATGTAAAAATCAACCCGCTTGGGCTTGAATAAAAATACCAGCCCAGGATTGTAAACAAGGCCATTGCCAGAAACGCTGCATTTCCGATCACGTGATGCAGCCTGCCTCCAAACAATGCAAATGTGGCATGGCCGCCATCGAGTTGCCCTGCAGGAATCAAATTTAACGCCGTCATCAGCAGCCCGACCCACGCCGCAAAATAAAATGCATTTCCGATTCCAAGGCTCAGGTCAACCCCGAAAATCGCTCCGATAAGTTTTATCAATAGCGGATCAGCAAAGTAAATTGGCGATTGCTGAATCTGCTCGGGCGGGGCCGTCTGCATGGTTGCAACGCCGAGCACGGCAACGGGCAAAAGAGCGATAAAGCCTGCAATCGGGCCTGCAACTCCGATATCAAATATCGCCTTCCTTGTTGGAAAATGTGATTTTATTTTTATAAACGCGCCAAATGTCCCCGCTGGGCTGATTAGCGGAGGCGATGGTATAAACGCCGGCAGTGTGGCCTCAACGCGATAATACCTGCAGGCAATGTAATGCCCCATTTCATGGCAAAAAATGATGAAGATGAGCGAGATCGAAAATTCCAGTCCGTAGATCAGCAATGCGGGCCTGGTTGCCAAAAGTGTTAAAAGGTCTCTTAACCAGGCTGCATAAAAATAGGGAAATAGCAAAAGGAAGTTCAAAAGCCCTTCTAAATCATTTACTTCCATTAAGGGAATCATATCCACCGGGCCAAATGGAAATAGCGTCCCCGAAATGGTTGCAGTAACCAGGGTAATTAAAACCAGCAGTGTGTGTATTACAGCCCTGAAAAACCTAACCTGCATAAATCATTCGTTCTAATTAAATAATCGGGGTTTCCATAAAATTATTCAATCCGCGCAACCTTACCTGCCTGCAATCGAAAATAGCTACCTTTTCCAAAAGATTTTTGAGGTATCCCCGGTTGAAATTCCTAACCTAAGCAAAATGCGTCTTATCTGCATTGCTCTGCATAAACACCCCTACTTGCCTAAAATAAACAAAAGCAGGCCGAAAGTTGTTTTCAGCCTGCCTTTTAAAAATTTCCGGTATTTCCGGTTTGGCTATCAACCCTCTGCAGCCGGCCGCGATGAGAGCTCTTTGCCGGGCTTGAATCGAATCGTTTTACCGGAAGGGATCGGCACTTCCTCACCGGTCCTGGGATTTCGCCCAATGCCTCTTTTTCTGGGCTTTACAACAAAAACCCCAAATCCTCTTAGCTCTATCCTTCTGCCACGTGCCAGAGCTTCTTTCATTGCATTGAATAGGGAATCTACTACCTGTTCTGCCTTTTGCTTCGGAACTCCTGTCTTTTCGGCTAGTATGTTTACTATATCGAGTTTAATCATCTTTTCCTCCGATAAGGTTCAAAAAAAGAAAAAGCATTGGAGGGAGAATAATAATCAAAACTAAAATATCTTTTAGCTTAACTCAAATAATTTCAGGAATTTAACCAATACAGCCAATAAACATCGGGTAGTTTTTACCCTCTTTGCCTGCCTTTGGCCGACTGACTAAACTCAAATTAGGGAAACAGCTAAGTTTCTGGCAGCTCGATGAAAAACGAAAAAAACACCGAGCCGAAACCGGCCATTTATAAATCAACCACCCTATAAATTACCACGAATCAATAATTTAATAAATCATTATTTACCCGCTGAAGTTTTTTCCCTGCTTGGCTCTCCCTAATCAATTGCTTTTGGTTACCGCATTCTTCTGCCCTTTTGGCTATTTTTCTTCTGCCCTTTTTGCTATTTTTATGATTCAGCCCACGGCTTTTTTTGCCTTCAAAACCCTTTTTCAGCCACTTTTATCCATAAATCAATACGGCAAGCTGAAATTAAGGCCTATTTGTGAAATTGTGGCCTATTTGTGAAATTGAGGCCTATTTGCATGATTTCAGGCGATTCTGCACTTTTTCAATAACCCGCCGTTCTTCGACCAATATTCATAGAAAACCCTTGCATAGCTAGAGCCTGTATGCCGCCTTTTCCGCCTCATTTTCAACTTAAATCCAACGAAATACCACATCTCGGACTGAATCGAAAAATTATTGTTTTTCAATTATTAACAATGTTAAATCCATTGACAAATTGTTAAAAAAGTTTTTTAATTGAAGTGGAAGAAACGGGAACTTCCATCAAGGTAGTCAACTCATCGGTTTATTACTTTCAGACAAAGAACTTAGCCCTCCTTGACCGGATAGTCTTATTCGAAATGTCCTTAAAACCTGATACAAGATCGGGAAACCGTAAGGTTCTCTCCCAT
>DATLZX010000007.1:0-3786 GCA_035573795.1 Pyrinomonadaceae bacterium
AACTATTGCCGACGCAGAAACAAGATTGTGGCGAGACAGTCCGCTGCCGTCATATTGAACTATTCCATCAGGAGCGACTCCGATTTTATCAAGAAAATTTCTTACCGCCTTGCGGCCTAATTCGTCGCTTGTCGAATTATCCAGGGGGTTCTGGTTATCTGGCCGGGGGTTTGCTCCTGCTAAAGATTTCTGTTCCTGCCTGAGTGCTTCGCCCAGCAGTCTCAGCAAGACCTCAGTATACATATTCTGGCTTGGTTTCATTGTATTAGCTATGATTTCGGCTAGTGGAGGCGACTCGATCCGGGCAATTTCAAGCCCTGGCGGCAGGCTGAAATCCTGGCGATGTACCGACCTGTAGCCTCCAACCACAGTTACTCCTTTTTCAATTAATCGTTGGCGAAGCAGCGCAGCGAAGAGTTCCTGCGGCCTTGAGACAGCTATTGTATATGCAGCCTCGTTTGTGCCTGAGGGAAGCGTGCCCGTAATTTCGACTGAATTCTGCTCCAGAGGCTTGTTTATGGCGATTCGACGCGGCACGCTTTTATCGCTGGTCGTGCAGCGAGAGATTATTCTGACTACGGGGTTTTGCGGCTCCATTCTTACAAGGCAAGGCAAGCCAACAGTCCCGGGCTTTAAGTAAATAGTAACCACATTGTCATTAATTGGAAGTGCAGTTACCTCGGCTCCATAAGACCATTGCAGATCATCCCATTCCCAGCCTTCCGGAATAGTAGAACCCTTAAAGAAACTATCATCCCCAACAATATCCCCTGTGATTTTCTTTACGCCTTTTGCAATAAGAGCGTCAACAATCCTATCTAATGCAGAGTTCAAGTCCTTATAACCGAAGCGTGTTGAGTATGAGACATCTCCGCGGCCGAAGATATAGAGATCACCTGCCACCATCTTGTCCTGTTGCGGTAATGATGTATCACTCGTTTGCGGAGTAGGGTTGACGGGCGAAGTCGTTACATCTATGGGCGCTAAAATACCATAAAGGCTCGTATAGGTTCTGTAATCGGCCCCGAACTTATCAAGTACGGCTGCTACTGTAAAACTTTTCATATTCGAAGCCGGCATTACGTATTTATCTGCATTTTCTTCAAAAAGGGTTTTACCGGAAGCAAGATCAATTATTTTCAATGCGGCTATGCCACGCCTTAACTCAGGTCGCGACAGGATAGAACGGATTTCTACCGAAATGTCAGCCGCAGCAGGCGGGGTAATTTTCGTACTGCCGGCTGGCTGCGTACCCTGTCCGTTTACGCTGATTGCATAAGAAGCACATAAAATAAAAACGTTTAATAAAACTGCACAAAAATGCAGACAATAAATTTTGCTGATTTTAGCTGCTTTCATATTGTTGAGGCTTTTTTTGACGTCAAACCCTTCTGTCTTGATGGTTATTTTGAAACTCTGAGCTAGCGTAAACAAGAGTAGCGGCTGCGCAGATCGGTTTTTTCGCTTGATATCACGTCATCACCAGGCTACCGGATAAAGGTCCGGACCTATTACGTGCATTCCGCTGATGGACTGATTACTTTCATAAAGGCTTGTATCATCCGACCTTTTTTGATGTGCTCCATACCAGATAACTACATCCTGCCCGGTCAATGATTCGCCGCTCAGCCATGGATTGATGCTTATTACCGGTGTCGTATTCGGGTCATCAATTTCTGAAGGGACATCCGGCGTGCCCTTGAATCTCAATATCCAGATATCACCAACGCCAAACACATCTGCAATGCTTCCGTCCGGGCCTCTTACGCTGCCATCATTTTTTCCAGGCAAAATCCAATAAGCCTCATTCCCCAGTGCATTTTGGACCACGATGCTGGTTGTCCTTGCTAGGCTTCTCAGTAGCATTGTTTCTGTCTTTATTGGCTTCAAAAATCTTTTGCCACGCTCTGAGATGAATACATTATTCTGAGGGTTTACTACATCAAAATCGAATCGCCAGTAAGCATGATGTGTTCTGGTAATGCAAATGCAGGAGTTCGGGCCAACCGAGCCGAAGCCGAACCTTGGCCTGATCCGTCCGTCAAATCCGAATCTCCATTCCATTGAGTAACGGTACCAGCCGGCTTCCATTTCCGTAACCAGTACCATTTCGTTAACTCCATTCACAGTTTGCTGATACACTGCAACGCCCTGAAAATTTCCCGTATCGTTTCTCGTTTCGATTATCGTCGTAGCAACGCCCGGAGAATCAATGATTGCAAAGCCTCCGCTTGATCCGTTCGGAAAGCTGACTCCGCTAGCTGGTATTTGAAAGTATCCCTCGCTGAACTGAAAATCCCTGAAAGGGCCACAGTCGCTTACGTATTGCACATTGAGTACAGGAAGATGAGCCCTTTTCAATACTGATTTGCCTCTATACTTGACGTTACGGATCTCTATGCCGGAGCCCTCTCCGCCTGTGGATGCAGACGGCCTTATTACGGTCATTTCCCAGACTGGCTGCGAAGAACCCTCTTCAAAAGCATTCAGATTCAAAGTGCCGGCCAATCCGCGTGCCGTCCCAGGCTGATTTGCATTTGGAAGGCCGCAGGAATCAGAAGTAGCCCTGGCGCTTGGCGGTGCATTATTTTCATACTCTATTACTTTCAGGCTCTTTAGACTCACCCCAACAATTTTGTTTTCACCTGTTGCAAGATTTCTGATTCCCATATTGACCAGACGCTCACCGTTGTAGTTAGAAACAGTCGGCATCGGATCATAGCTGATAAATTTTGCCGAATCTGTTGGGTTATTGCTTGAGTTTTGGTATTTTGACAAGGCGATTTGCCTTGCCAATGCAATTTCTTCATCGCTGGCGAGCGGATCGAAATCCTCAGTGTGATAACTGATTTTTGCCCGGCTGGTAAAATCTCCCTCAACCACCAACGCCTGCTCTGCAATATAGCTGTAATATACGAATCGAAGGCTCAAAGGCTCTGCAATTTGTTCGACGCTGACCAATCTGAATGTTCCTCGGGAAGCAAAATCAATGAATTGCTGGCTCGACTCAGCCATTTGACGGGCTTGTTGCAGCAATTTGGCATCCGGTCCGGCTGGCTTTGCGACTATTTTGAAAGGCTTATCTGATCGGCTTTTGCCTTGAAAAGAAGTCTCAGTATTAGCTTTGGTCAGGCTGAAAAGAAATACAATTATCAGGCAACAAAATATTGGGGAAATTTTAAGCATAATTTTAACCTTGAAGATTAAGCTATCCTGGAGCAAAACGGACAAATTTCATCAGCGAATGGCTAGATTTTCGATCAACCATTCTTCAAAAATTTCGATATTACCTACATGCTACAGAACAGGTTAGCTGCATTTGGAATAGCCGCAGTCTCTGCACACATCGCAGCCTTCCTCGAAGATTAATTCGCCTCCGCATTCCGGGCATTTCAACTGATTCGAAAAGCCTGTAGCCACAGAACTATTTCCGAATTTTCCGGCATCAGCATTTTTCTTGGCAGAGCGGGGAGACTCTGGCAAATTTCTCAATCTGCGGTCAACTACCAGCAAGCATTCAGCTACTGCTTGTTCCGGCGAGGTGAGCAGCCTCTCGTTGAACCATACGGCGTGTGTGCCTGTTACTTTGTTGAGGCTTGAGGCAACCTCAGTAACGTCGAATCCGCCCCGAAGCATTTTGGATGCCAAAAGGCCGACTCCGGCACTTATCGGCCCAACTACAAAAACCTCTAAAACTCTTTTGCCATCGTGGTTTACCGTAACGAAAAGGTTTTGATTCTCGAAGCGTATCCTCCAGGTCGAGCCCTTCAGTTCACGCGGCCTTTC
>DATLZX010000008.1:0-5017 GCA_035573795.1 Pyrinomonadaceae bacterium
CAACCATTTCATCATTTTCCCGAGCATCCACAAAAACCCAGTTAGCCCCGAATCTCTCGCGTATCAATTGGCCCGCATCCTCTCTGCGGCCATCTGTTATATCTTTGAGGATTCTGAAAAGCTCCGGGTTAGCCGAATAGAGATAGTTTGGATCCAGCCCATAAACATAGCTGTGGCTGGTATCAAGGAAAAAGAGCTTTGGAAAATCATCCCAGTTCGCATTGAAAATCCGCTCGCCTTTCGGAATGTTCTCTTTACCGTTTTCATCCAGTCCGGTCGCCCAAAGCATTGCACGCCTGTAGCGATCATCCGGCTCATTTGATTCGATTTGCTCGGCTAGCCCGCTTTTTTCAATTCCCCATTTATGAAATCCCTTTACATTGAAAATAAAAAGTCCGGCCAGCAAAATCCCGATTACAGTAGCAGCCGCATCCTTTAGCAGCTTATTTCTTTTTGCCTTTCTGGCTCCCTCGATATCCAGGTAAGGCTCAATTTCCCTTTGAAATTCCTCAGGCAATTTTGCGGTTTTCGGTAAGCGGAAAGCCTGCAGGCTGAAAGCGAAAAACAATATCGCAAATGGCGGAAAATACTCTGCAAATCGCTTTGATCTAAATTGCGCTGCAAATAAAATCGAAACAAACAGCAGGAAAAAAGTCGCCCGCTCCGGCAGTTTTCCGTCACGCGGCATGAAAAATATATATCCGAGCAGCATTGCAAGCATTGCTATAGGCAAATGTGTCAGTAGCTCCGAAGCATAAAATGGGTACCATTCGCCTCCGACGCTTACTGCAAAATCAGAAACCCTGATTTTTGTAATAGCATGCTCTATAAAAAGGTAGATGTTGTTCGGAAAATATGGGTTTATTATATTGCCCGCAACCATCCCCGCAGCACAATAGACGACCGGTTGCCACTCCAGCTTACGCTCATTCCAACCAATGATTATTGTCCAGATAATTGCCGCAATCAGCAAAAGTGGAAACAGACTGTATGTCCAGACAAAGGCAAACATCAGCGGAAAGAGCCACTTGTACTTTCTTTCGAAAAGAAAATAGATTCCGGCAATAGTAAAAATTATGGTCAGCGGCGGGGCTTTTGCCATGCTCATGCGGTAATAGAACATATCACCGCAGCAGAGAATGGCTGCAAACCAAACTAATAGATAATCAACGCCATAGCGATATAAAAGCCAGTAAACGCTGAATACTGCAGCAGTAGAGAAAAAAACCGCAGCCACTTTTGCCGCTGTTACCGGTTCGAAAAACCACAAAAAGGGAATCTGCGCCAAATGGAATAAAAAATGATGGTCGGCATATTTTTCCGGGCTCAGGACGGTCAATGGCAGCCATTCGAAACGCGGAAGCCACTTGCCCTGTGAAAAATTTTCCCAAAGCAGAGATGCCCAGCGAATATGATAGTAGCCGTCCCAGTCTCCGCAGCAGATTGCATCTGTCCTGAACTGCAGGAACTGCATCGTAAGCGCTGTTGCCAACAGCCCGAAAATCAAGTAAACAATCCGCGTCATTCTTGCGGCATCTAATCCTTCAAACCAACCTGCCCTTGACCCAGGCTCTTTCGTTTCTGCTGCTTCCTGTTTGTCTTCTAAGATTGTTTGATCCATTTGTATAAGTTCTAGATATTTTTTCAATTAAAATTCTGCATTTGCCATTTAAGCCGAAATCTGCAAACTCCCGCCTGGACTCTCTTTGTTACTTGATTTTGGCTGCCCGTGCTTTGTAAAAAGCACTTTGGATTTTAAAGAGCGCTTAGGATTTAGCGAATCAATCAGAAAAATTAGCACGAACAATTGAGAATTTCTACCCTCATACTGAAACAATCATACTATCGCTTATCCTTTTATAGTCTCGCAAATATGCAGATTTTTCATCTATAAATACCCTTTATGTAACCTTTGAAGTTAATTGATTTATCTTTCCTGCATAAATGCAAACCGTTTGCAAAAAAATGAAATTCTTATTTTCAGAATTGCTTAGCCCTTTACCGACAATTTAAAATCGCTTTTTTGATTTATGTATCCGAAAGGCAATTTATTTATTCCGGCACCCTGGGGCAGGCTCGAGGCTATTCTGAAAGATGCCTCGGGTAAAAAAAACGGATCGGCTCTGGTTTGCCATCCCTTGCCGCAGGGCGGCGGAACAATGCATAACAAGGTCGTTTATAGGGCTGCTGCCGGGCTTAACGATGCGGGCTTTTCTACCTTGCGATTTAATTTTCGCGGTGTCGGCCTGTCATCCGGCCAACATGGCAACCTCGAGCAAGGCATTGAAGACGCCGCACTTGCCCTTGATTTCCTTAAACAGCTTTTTCCTGAAGATGGTTTGATAGTAGCAGGTTTTTCTTTCGGCTCGCGTACAGGCCTGTTTGCCGCAAAAGATGATCCTCAGGTCAAGGCCCTGATTTCTATTGGCTCTCCGGTTGATAAATACGGAGAATATGACTTTCTCGCTGGTGTAAATAAACCGATTCTTTTCATCCATGGCAAGAATGATGAATACGGAAATTGGCAAACGGTGGAAAAAATGGCTGATGAATTAGCCAAAACCCAGAAAGTAGATTTGGTGCTTTTTGAAAATTGCGGACACTTTTTCGATAACCATCTGGAGGAATTAAAACGCACTGTAGCAGAATGGGCAAAATCTATTTTTTCCTGAGATTATCTAAATGGTTTTGAAATAATTTTCAGTGGCCTTTTCGGGGCAGTTTTTACGTTAAAAACATATCAAATGCCTTCAGTCAATTTGATTGTCGAAAAACTCTTATTTTCCAATGTAACTAACCTCGAACTGTATTTTTATTTTCAACCAAGATAAAACATAAAGTTTATTGCACTTATGAATAATGAAAATCCTTTGACACAAACGCACTCAATCGGGAATGAATCTACCCGCGATCCTGCCATCAGGCTTACAATGATGCCCCGCGACACAAATGCGCACGGCACGGTTTTTGGCGGCATCATCCTAAGCTATATTGACATTGCCGGCGGTGTAGAGGCCGTCAGGCACACAAAGCATGATCGCTTTGTAACAGTCGCCATGCGCGAAGTAATTTTTCATGAGCCGGTTTATATCGGCGATCTTGTAAGTTTTTATGCAAAAACCCTTAAAGTGGGCAATACCTCGATAACTGTCCATGTCGAGGTAGAGGCAGAAAGATTCGGTAGCCAGGGGCAGCTGGTTAAAGTTACCGAGGCAGAAGTAGTTTATGTCGCCATCAACCAAAATCGCGAAAAAGTCATAATCGGCAAGAAATAAACCAATTTTTCTTTTGGCCTGAAATTACTTAGTACCACGAATTGTTTAGATTTTTTTGGAAAGATGCATCTTGCTTGCCAATGCGATTTTTATTTTGATATTTATCAAATCTGTCTTATAAATTAAGAGCTTTTGTTATCAAATTGCTTTGCAATTAGTTTAAAATCTTTAAAAATCAACAAAATTCATTATACAAACTATGCCAATTATAAAAGCTGAAACAGCGAATGGTACTGTTGAGATTACGGCAGAAGCAGGCAAAAAGCTCGTGCTTGCTATTGAAGACAGCGGCATTGACATATTGCACCGTTGCGGTGGAAACGCACGTTGTACTACATGCCGGGTAGAGATCCTCGATGGCGACGCCGGCGAAATGGGCGAACCTGAAAAGGCGATCCTCTCAACCAAAACCGATATCAACCCGAATACAAGGCTTTCGTGCCAGGTTCGTATCGAGAATGATCTCCACGTAAAGGTAATTAACCAGGCTTCTGTCCGTGGCTTGGATCCGGGCCCAAGGCCGTTGGATTAAATCTTCGATACGAATCAGACAACGAATCCAAAAAGCGAATTTTGCAAAATAAATGACTACTTGCAGCCCAAATCAAAAGAGCAAAACATATTTTGATTTGGTATAATAATAATTCTAGGCACTAATTCCGAGTTAAGGAGACGTTTTATGGGACTGAATACAGTTTATAAGGCCCGCACTTTCGACCTCAGCGACCTTAAGGGCATATCTAATGAAACCCTTGCAATGCACTTCAAACTTTACGAGGGTTACGTAACCAATACAAACCTGCTCAATGAAAAGATTGCGGAACTGATCAGTAGCGGCGAATTGGATGCAACTAAAACCGCTGCTTACAGTGAGCTGAAAAGACGTTTTGGCTTTGAATACAACGGAATGGTCTTGCATGAGTACTATTTCGAAAACATGGTAAAAAACGGAACCGGAGATCCTTCTAAGGATTCCGCCTTTTACAAAGCCGCAGAGGCCAGCTTTGGCAGCTACGATGTCTGGAAAGCAGATTTCATGGCTACAGGAAAAATGCGTGGGGTCGGCTGGGCAGCTACCTATCAGGATCCAAACACCGGCGCTTTGTCCAATCATTGGATCAACCTTCATGAAACAGGCAATGTAGCAGGATTTCGTCCGATACTGATCATGGACGTTTGGGAGCATGCATTTATCAAGGATTATGCACCGGCTGACAGGCCGAAATATATTGAAGCATTTTTTGCCAATATAAACTGGGACGTTGTCAATACAAGAGTCTCAGCCGCCGGCTCGGCCAAAGCTTGATCCTACTCTAAAAGCTCTCTACCAATAGCGTTATACTCATAACTAAAAAGGCCTTCCCTTGGGATTTCTACCCCAGAAGGCCTTTTTTGCCAGACTTATCTGTTTCTGATTCGCTTTTCTTAATTGCTCGCTTTTCTGTTTATTGATTACTGCTCTATGCCTGGTTGCAAATTAATCGGTCTTAATGCGAATGAATAAATTGTGTCGAAATAAATCGTTAACCGAAAACGAATCCCAGCACAAATGCATAAATCCAGACCCAAAAAAACGTTATCAATAGATAGGAACAGAGCTATCAACTTCGCGTGACCACGCGGTGATACCTCCCTTGAGGTTTATAAGCCTTCCGGTGTAGCCGGCTTGTTTCAATGCAGCAATTGCTTTTGCGCTCCTGACTCCGCCTTTGCAGTGAATTACGGCTAATTTCTCCGGATCG
>DATLZX010000009.1:0-3110 GCA_035573795.1 Pyrinomonadaceae bacterium
AGACGGATTAATGCACAACCTGAAGGTCGAGAGATTCTACAATCCGCAAATGATCAACGGGCGTTTTGCCAGTGCCGATGGGCCCATCAAAACCTTTCCGCTCAGAGGCATAAAGGACTCGCCGCCATATCTTCATGACGGTAGGCTTTTAACTCTCGAGGACACGGTTGAGTTCTTCAACCTGATCTTAGAGCTAAACCTTACTGCTCAGGAAAAGCAGGATCTCGTCGCTTTTCTGCAGGCTTTGTAATTGTATTTTCCTTTGATTTGTTTTTCTTTTAACAATGGCCAGAGCCTGGAATATACTCCGGCCAAATTCAGGTAAAACAAGCGGACGGCCGTCTTCACATTTTGGAAGAGGCCGTCATTTTTTATTGCTGAAGTTTTTTGCGGGAAGCGGCAATTTGTATCTGAACCGTATGCCCCGCAATCAAGTTTTATATTTCAGAATTTATCGCAAGAAGCATTTCCCTGACTGCGGATTCAAGCCCGATAAAAACCGATCTGGAAATAATGTGGTGGCCGATGTTGAACTCTTCGATTTCTCTGATTTGAGCTATGGGCTTTATGTTGCGGGTTGTTAGGCCATGACCGGCTGCTACCAAAAGCCCTAGGGCGCGAGCATCCTGAGCTGCTTGATTAATTCTAGAAATTTCTTCTTGAGCCAATTGTTTCCCTTCCGGATGGAAAGCTCGCGAGCCCAGAGTTAATTCAGCATACCTTGCAGTGGAAATTTCAATTTGGCTGGCGGAGCATTCTTTTGCTGCTAAAATCTGCTCTTTTACCGGATCAATGAAAATGCTGACAAAGATACCTGCCTTTTGCAGGACTTTAACAGCATCGGAAACTTGAGCAAAATTCGAGACTATATCAAGGCCGCCTTCTGTTGTAATCTCGCCCGGGCTTTCGGGAACCAAAGTTACGGCATCCGGCACTATTTTTTCGGCAATTTCAAGCATTTCAGAAGTGGCTGCCATCTCAATATTAAGATAGGTTGAAACCACCTGCTTCAGAGCAAAGGCGTCGCTGTCCTGAATATGCCGCCTGTCCTGTCTCAGATGGATTGTGATGCCGCTTGCGCCTGCCTTTTCGCACTCAAGTGCAGCAGCTGCAACGCTTGGCTCGATTGTACGACGAGCTTGCCTTAATGTTGCGACATGGTCAATATTTACATTAAGCCTTGCCATTGTATTCTCCTTTCTGCGCCTTGCGCCTTATTTCCAAAACCTCTGAGAACATTCTGATGCTATCGCGTAGGACGTTTACCTTGCTTCTTTCATCATTAAACCATCGGACCGGAATTTCCCTTAACCGGAGGCCGTTAAGATAAGCCACATAAAGCATCTCGACATCGAATCCAAAGCGGTCAATCTTCATTAAGTCGAGCAGCGGCCTGATCGCGGACATTTTAAACGCCTTGAATCCGCATTGTGTATCCCAAAAAGGCATTCCGGTGCTTAGCCTGACTACCAGATTGAACACCTTGCCGCCTTGCTCACGCCTGAATGGCTGATGCTTTCCAATCAGGCTGCGATCGAGAGCCCTGGAGCCAAAAGCGAGATCGCACTCATCCTTGAGCAAAGGCTCGAGTAATTTGGCTGCTTCCTCTATCGGCGTAGAAAGGTCGGCATCACTGAAAATAGCGTAATCACCTTTAGCCTCTTTCAGTCCCAGACGTACTGCAAAGCCCTTTCCTTTGTTTTCTTTATACCTTATTACCCGGCAAGACTCGTCCCCTTTTTCAGAAAAAATACTTTCGGCAGTTTCCGCAGTTTTATCCGAAGAGCCATCATCTACAATGATGATCTCGCAATTTTGAAAAATGGTTCCAAACCGCGAGCTATCCGAGCGGAAACCGAGAATCTGCTCGAGAGTTTTACCGATTCGCTGCTCTTCGTCAAAAGCCGGGATAATGATACTCAGTTCAGGAAACATTCAGGGTTATTTGATAGCAAGTTAAGTCTGCAATAAATGAATGTTATTGCAATTGAATGTTACGCGAATAAATTCCGCTCGATTTTCGTTTAGTCTGGATTGACTTTGTTTTTACCGTCTAACTCAAAAAATCAACAAGCACGATTACTGTTTGAAAATCATAATTACTGCCAAAAGATAAAATCTTACTTTCTGAACCACAAAAAGCAAATCAAGAACAAGCGCTCTATTGAAAAGTGTAAGAAAACGGCCATTCTGCTTCCCTTCAGGCTTACCTTGATATGCTATAATTTAATCGGTTAAAAAGTTAAATTGTTTGCTTTATTTTGGTAGATGAAAAGTATTTTTACTGCTGCAATAGTAATCATTATCGGGCTTGGGGCTGCACTTGGCGGGCTGCTCGGGAGATTTCCCGTTGCCGGAGAGCAAAACAGCGATGTTTCGCCGGCTAAAATCGCCAATGATTACCGCCAGGCATTGTCAGTGGTTGAAAAAGAGTATGTAAGTCCTATTGACCATGAAAAAATCACTGATAGCTCGATACAGAGCATGCTCTGGACGCTTGATCCTCATTCCTCATATTTCAATGCAGAAGAATTCAGAAAATTAAGAGAAGAGCAGGCTTCGGAATTTTACGGTATTGGAGTTTCGATATTGCAGCATCGAGATGGGGTTTATATCCAATCAATAGTTCCGGGCACACCGGCTGAAAAGGCCGGTTTACGCTACGGCGACAGATTCCTGGAAGTTGATGGCAAGGATGCCACAGATTGGACGAGCGCCGAGGTCTCCAGGAATGTAAGAGGGCCTAAGGGCACGCCCGTAAAAATAAAGATCGAACGAGCAGGAGTTGAAAAGCCCATAGAGCTAGAAATAATCCGTGGCGGCGTCCCTCTGCCCTCGATCAGAAACTATTTCATGCTACCAAGCGGCATAGGCTATGTAGGCTTGACGGGCGGATTTCAGGAAACGACCAATGAAGAGCTGGGAAGAGTTTTTTCTGAACTGAAAAAACAGGGTATGAACTCAGTCATACTCGATCTTAGAAACAACCCCGGCGGTATTCTGGAACAGGCAATCGCGGTAGTCAGCCGCTTTATCCCACCCGGCAAAACAGTGGTTACTGTAAAAGGGCGCAGCCAATATGCTCAGGGCAGAGAAATAAAAAGTATAGC
>DATLZX010000010.1:0-5540 GCA_035573795.1 Pyrinomonadaceae bacterium
ATGCTACAGTTACCCTCTCGGACTTGAACGGTAATACGCGTACAACGCAGACAACTACATTCGGCTATTTCAGATTCGATGATGTGCCGACGGGCAGCGCGTACGTGCTCACGGTTACATCAAAACGGTTTACTTTTTCAACCAATACGAGATTTATAAATTTGTTTGAAAGCCTGGCAGATGCCAATTTCACGGCGGATAATTAAGCCCGCAAAAAGATTGGCCAAGGGAAGGCGCCGTTGTAAAAAGAGGCAGCAGATTAAATAAACAGACTGCAATTCAATTGTAAAAATTCAATTAAAAAATCTCTGCGGATTGAAAGCTTCAGTTCTGCAGGGATTTTTTTTTACGGCGAGGGCCTGAAGCAGTTAGGTATCGGATAAGGCATGCCGCGGTTAATTTCAATTTTCAAGGCGTTTTTCTTGATCAAATGAAGGCGGAAAATAATGCAGAGAAATAGAAATATAGAAAGAGAATACGGCATAGAAAGAGGGCAGCCTGTTTGGCAAGCTGCCCTCTGGTAGGTCATAAATGGATGGTATAAAGGACAGGATATGGCAACAGGGTTTTAGTAGTTCCCGATCCCTGATGCCGGAGGATAATAAAACTTTCCGGATTTTCTGAAGCTCTGCAGATCGAAATTACGCCGGGCTCCGCAATCCAGACAAGTCTGATAAGTAATTTTATCAGCTGTGATTGGCTTACTCAAATGCCGATGCCAGCATCCGAAAATCGTGCCCAAGAGGCCAATCCGACGGCCTGCAGAATATTTCTGAAGGCTGGCGTTACGATTTGCCCTCAAGCTTGAAAAGAGCCCATTAAGTTTAACTACATCTTGCATAACTTCAAACCCCCAGTTTGCTTCAAAAAAGGAAGCGTTCTGAATATTGAACGTTCCAACGGGGAAAGTTTTGCACAACATTAAGATGTGCCGGCCGGTTAAAAAGTTCGCCAAAAAGCTTTGTAATAAAAAGTTCAGCTAAAAATTCATTCAAAGGAAAAGAACTTGAGTTAAAAAGATAAAAGGCATTAACCGGCCGCTTTCTCTTAAACGCGTAATTCGATAAACTTTTAGTATCAGATTCAGGTTCCCAAAATGAAACATTTAATAACTGCTTTATTTGTAACACTAATAACAATAAGCCAGGCTGCGGCCTGGGATGACGTAGGGCATAAATTAACGGCATACATAGCCTGGCAAAGGATGAGCCCCGAGGCGCGGGAACGCGTAATCGCAATATTGAGATCAGCTCCGGAAGATTCTCAATTGGCAACTTTCTACCAGGTGTATGGCGTTGAGCCAGTGGAAAGGAGAAAGCTGGAGTTTTTCATGACGACAGCAACCTGGGCAGATATCGTGAGAGAGCGAGCCTTTGAAAATCGCTATAAGAAATATCATCACGGCAACTGGCATTATTCGGATATTTTCTGGAAGCAGGTAAACGGCGAGGCGGAAATCATAGAAAGAAACGGAGAAAGCGGGCTGGCAGTAGAAATATTGGCCAAGAAGGTAAATGAAATAAAAGACAGCTCGGTTTCGGACAAAGAAAAGGCGATTGCCATTGCATGGATAATGCATATAATCGGAGACCTGCATCAGCCGCTACATACTTCGGCAAGGATTACAGATCTCGAGCCGAATGGCGACCAGGGAGGCAATCTGTTTTTGCTGAGCCCGGCAAACACACCGCGCGAGCAGCAGTTAAACCTACACTGGTATTGGGACTCAATAATAAGCAGGGCAAAACCCTTTAACGATAGTCAATGCGAGTTTGGCTACATCAGCAGGATAGCCAATGAGATTACCAGGCGATATCCTTACAGATCATTTGGCGAAAAACTGAAACTAAGCGACTTTGAACAGCTCAAACGAGAGACCTTTGCATTGAATACGAAAGTTGTTTTCACTGCTGACCTGGCAAGGAATCAATTGCCGGGCAAAAACTATCAAAAACGCGCCTTTACAACGGCCGAAAGACAGATAGCAATGGCCGGCTATCGGATGGGAGACCTGCTCGAGGAGGTTTTCGGCAAGCAGAGGTGAGCAATAAACCTGAGCAAACGGTATCTGTAATTGAAAAAACTTCCGGGAGTGCGGATCTGTACAATCATTTTGAAAACGAAAAAGAGGAAATTTGCGGCCTGATAGAGAGGCTAGTAGAAATCGAATCACCGACAGGGGACGTTAAGGCAAGTTCATTGATTGCAGATCTGATAGAAAAAGAGCTGTCGGTTTTAGGAAACTGCCGGATAGAGAGAATTGCCGCAGAAGGTTACGGAGAGCATCTGATAGCCAGACTGAAGGAAGATGCAAAGAGGCAGATACTGCTCATAGGGCATAGCGACACCGTTCACCCAATCGGGACGAAGGCCAAAAATCCCACCAGAAAAGAAAACGGAAAGTTTTACGGATGCGGCATCTTCGATATGAAAGCAAATATCGGGATGCTGATAGCCGCACTCAAACACATTTACCAAAATGAAACCGCAGATGCGCCGGGCGTTATGCTTTACCTCTCCTGCGATGAAGAGGCCGGCAGCCCCACGGGAAGGGATATCGTGGAACGATTGGCCGCTGAAGCTAAGATTTGCCTAGTTTTCGAGCCATCACTGAATGGCAGAGCCAAAACAGAAAGAAAAGGAACTTCATTCTACACAGTAAGGGCAGAAGGTTTGGCAGCTCATGCAGGGCTTGAACCAGAGCGCGGAGCAAACGCTTTGGCTGAACTTGCAATGCAGGTAGAAAAAATACATTCTCTTGCAAGCGTGGAAAAAGGGACTACTGTAAATGTCTGCACATTCAAAAGCGGGACGGCGGCAAACGTGATACCTGATAGGGCGGAGTTGACGGTTGATGTCAGATTTACGCAAATGGCCGAAGCCAGAAGGATAGATGAAGAAATCAGGAAATTGATGCCTTCAAATACTAAAATCACCTTAAGGATTGAAGGCGGGATAAACCGACCGCCGCTGGAGAGAACAGCTTCAGAAAATTTATATCAAAAGGCGAAAGCCTTGGCATCCGAGCTGGGCTTTGAACTTGAAGAAGCAAGAGTAGGCGGAGCATCGGATGGGAATTTTGCGGCAGCAGTCGGTGCACAGGTGCTGGACGGGCTGGGAATACACGGAGACGGCGCACATACGCTCGAGGAATATATTTTTATAGATGATATACCGAAACGTGCGGCGTTGACGGCCGGCCTGATACTGCAATGTTGAATGAGGACGAATTCCCTAAAGCAAAACAAGCTGGCTGAATATTTTGAATCGAAAAAGAATTTGATTTTTCTGGAATCAGACCTAGATTGAAAGAAACGATCAAGTTATTTTGAAATGAAAAATAACAAATCGAAGATGCTGAGGATAGGGTTGGCTCGGGAAAAAGGCTTCAATTAAAGATTTTTCACCCGGCGCTGATTTATACAAAGTGATTTTTTTCGGGTGCTTTTCATCTCACAAATTTTGTTTAATAAAAAGAGCTGATAAAACCGGTAATCAAGGAGGCGAAACCTGTCCGGTGACAGGCACGGTCTTCAAAACCGTTTGCGGGTATTCGTAAAGGAATGCCCGGGTGGGTTCGACTCCCGCACGCCTCCGCCAAAATCTTTAGGAGCAAGATTATTTTTCGCAAGGCAGGATTGATTACTGCAGGGCGCAATAAACTCAGAAGGACAGAATAAACACAGCAGGACGGAAAAAATACTGCAAGACAGGAAAAACCGCTGCCGGAAGTTTTTCTGCCTTAGGCGAAAAAAACAGAAAATGCAAAGCTGGATCGAACTGAACATGACGCCCAATATCGGGCCACGAATGGCTAAGGCGCTTCTAGAGCGGTTTGGTTCGCCAGACGGAGTTTTTGCAGCAAGCAGGCTCGAGCTGGAGGCAATGCGGCTGTCTGCTATCACGATCGAAAGTATCTTGAACCGAGAGTTTGCAGAGCGGGCGCTAGCAGAGCTGGAGAAAATCAAAGCAATCGGCGGAGACATAATACTGCTCGATGACGGGAATTATCCGGCGCTTCTGAGGGAAATTCCCGATCCGCCAATTGTTCTTTATGTAGCGGGAGACTGGGAAAATGTTTTAAGTGCGCCATGCGTGGCGGTGATAGGCTCAAGGAATTGTTCGACCTACGGAAAAAATGCAGCTGAAATGCTCAGCCGCGACCTTGCGGAAAGAGGATTAACAATCGTCTCAGGATTTGCAAGAGGTATAGATACAGCGGCACACATAGGCGCAATAAAAGCAAAAGGAAAAACCGCAGCAATACTTGGTACGGGGCTTGACCAGGCTTATCCAAAAGAGAATGCCAAACTAAGGGAAGAAATACTCTCAAACAACGGAGCGATCATCACACAGTTTCCATTTGGCACACCGCCGCTTGGAGAAAATTTTCCATACAGAAACAGGGTAATCAGCGGACTGAGCTATGCAGTTTTGGTAATCGAGGCTTCGGAGAAAAGCGGTTCATTGATAACGGCGCGGCTAGCCGCCGAGCAGAATAGAGAGATTCTGGCCGTACCGGGAAACATCACCTCGCAGAAATCATTCGGGACGAATTACCTGATCAAAGCAGGCGCAAAATTGGTACAGCATTGGCAAGATGTAGTAGCAGAACTGCCCTCTGAAATTGCCAAAAAAATATTGCCGCCGCCGCTGGATAACGAGAAAAAGCGAAAACAAGCCGAGCTGGTGCCAGCCGGTCTGAGCAAAAATGAACTGACAATTTGGCAGGCTTTGAGCACGGACGATGCCACGCACATAGACGACCTGATAGAAGGCAGCGGGTTGAACTTCGGAGAAGTAAACAGCGCCCTTGTCAGTCTGGAAGTAAAGGAGCTGCTGCACGTGCTACCTGGAAAAAGATACGCAAGGCGGATAGTTTAGTCAGCGACCAAACGGTAAAACGAAAGTTACTTTCGGGTGAAACTGCAGAAGGGCAGAAATATACAGAGCCACGAAGCCTTTGTATTATCGAAAGTTTTTTAAGTGAAATCAGAATCAACCTCCCAATCAGACAACATCTAAATAAGAGTATTGAGCGAATGAAACTTCAGCAGGCAAAATATCTCCGGCCGGCTAAAAACACATAAATAGCTAAATAGCTGAAATTGCTGAAATGGATGAAATAGCCGAGAAGGATGAAAATTGCTGAAATGGATGAAAATAGCCGAGATGGCTGAAAATTGCTGAAATTACAAAGTTGGCTGCTTTTGAATGAAGAATTTCTGATAAAAGGAATCAGAGAACGGAATTAAATTGAATTTTTTCAATGAAATCCGGACATTTTTTTGAAATTGAGAATGAAATCGGAAAGGCCGGCAATTCAAAATTTTGCCTGCAAGCATTGACACGGCTTGCTCCAAGATGCTAAGACTCTAAATTTGTCAGGGACGCGCCCCAAAGAAAAAACGCGACTCTGACAATTTTTTTCGCAAATGGGAAAAAACCTTGTAATAGTAGAATCACCGGCAAAAGCCAAGACCATCAATAAGTATCTTGGCCGAGATTTCGAGGTGCTTGCCTCAATCGGACATATAAAG
>DATLZX010000011.1:0-3664 GCA_035573795.1 Pyrinomonadaceae bacterium
AAAGCGATGCTATTGTCAGGATCAAAGAAATTAACGCCAATAAACCGTAAAGCATTTCAAACACCTCCGCTGATTCAACTTTGATAGCTGCCTGAAAATTCTGTCAAGACTCTATCAAGTGCGACGTAAAATTTTACTTCCTTAAACCGTGCTTATGGTAAACCTAAAATGCCATTTTAGCAAGACTTTTGTTTGCATTTAGCGCCTAAACTCTTTTGTATGAAATAACTTATCAGCAGCTCGGTCTCGGGCAGATTTTGCCCTGTAACTAGCGCAAAAAGGGATATTCTGAGGCCAGAAAAAAGTAAGTTTTGCAAATTTTCTATCAATGATCTTCAATCACTGATAATTGCTACCCTTTCAATACCTGCGAGGTCTTTTTCGAATCGGACAGAATTCCAGCCGGCTGACAATGCAAGCTGCCTAACACTCGATTTCTGCATATAACCGATTTCAAGCAAGAGGAATCCCTTTGGCTTTATCCATTCTTTTGCTGCTTTGATAATCTCGCGTATTGAATTTAATCCGTCGCTGAAATCGGTCAATGCGGTCAAGGGCTCGTATCTGAGCTCCAAAGCCAATCCCGAAAGCTCACCCAGAGAAACGTATGGCGGATTTGAAATTATCAAATCAAAACAGGGCAATTTTTCAGCATTATGAAAATTTTCAGCATTACGAATAATAGCTGTAAAAAAAGTTTTGTCACTGCCGGAGATGGTGTTAAAAGACCGGAAAAAATCCGATAATACAAAATTGATTTTATCTATAACGCCCAGAGTTTTAGCATTTTCTTTGGCAAGTGAAAGTGCAGATTCTGAAATATCTGTTGCCCAGATTTCACCTTTATTGAGCACCTTGGCTAGAGAAATCGCTATAATGCCGGAGCCAGTGCCGATATCAAGAACAACAGGGTTTTCCTTTGATTCTGCAATATTTTTGGCCGTTTCAACCAGGATTTCAGTTTCGGGACGAGGTATCAAAACATCGCGGTTCACCCTGAAATCAAACCCAAAGAAGGATTGTCTGCCTGTAATATATTGTATCGGCTCATAAGCTTTCCTTCTGCTCAAATAACGGCCAAACTGATCGAGCTCATTTTCTGTAAGCTCATAATCATTATTTGATATTAGGAACTCCTGAGTGCATGAAAGTGCATGAGCCAACATTATTCTTGCATCCTTTTGCGGCTGGCTGGTTACATGCCGCAACTGTTTGGTGGCATAATTCAATATCTCGCTTACGTTCATTCGGAAATAATTAGCAGGACCAGCTTAATTTACAATATTTATGCATCCTGAAATTCTATCTGCCGTCGCCGCGGAGTATAGCCGGGACGGTCATCAAGATAATTTTCAGGTCGAGCCAGAATGACCAATTTTCGATATAGAAAAGGTCGAGCCTAACCATTTCTTCAAAAGGGATTCTGTTTCTACCTGAAACTTGCCAAAGGCCAGTCAGCCCCGGCCTTGTGTCCAATCGCCTTCTATGCCAGAAATCATATTTTTCAACTTCATATGGAATTGGAGGCCTGGGACCGACAATGCTCATCTCACCTTTGAGCACGTTATAAAGCTGTGGCAGTTCATCGAGGCTTGTCCGGCGAAGTATCTTGCCCACTCTGGTAATTCGAGGATCATTCGGCACCTTACCGAATAACTCCTCTTGCGCGGGCCTACCCTGTAGATTCTCCTCAAAAGCTTTGCGGTGCAGTGCATCGCCTGCATCCTCACGCATTGTTCGAAATTTATAGCAAAGGAAGATTCTTCCGTCCATCCCGACCCGCTCCTGCCGATATAAAACCTTCCCTTTTGAATCCAAACGTATCAATATAGCTATCAAAAGCATCAAGGGAGAAAGCGCAATAAGTGCGATTGTGGAAACCACGATATCGAACAAACGTTTCAAAAACCTCTCAAAATCCGACAGTGGATCGCAAAAGAGCCTCACCATGGGTAAAGCGCCAATCTGATCAACGCTTGTTTTCTGGGGCAAAAGGTCTATCAGTTTTGGAGCCATCCTGAACTCCACTTTTTCGTGCCGTCCAAGCCTCATCATTGCCTCAAACAGGCTCTCTCTAGAAAGATTCTGGTCAGTGATAATAACCTCTCTGATATTGAGTTTTTTGATATACTCCGGAAGGTTTTCGATACCATTGAGAATCGGAATATTCTGTTTAACGCCTTGGAGAGAGATTTTGACGCCTTTTGAATTATTGATGGCGTCTGAAGTACTTACGGTCTCTGAACTATTGGTGTTTTCTAAAGTGTTGGCGGCCTCTGAGGGATTGTTGTCTTCCGGGGTAGTTTTGACTATCGCTACAATTCTAAATCCAAGCTGGGGCTGGCCGGACAGCTCTTCGATAGTATCCTCTGCCTGTTTACCCGATCCGACTATTAGCGTTGGCATCAAATTGATCTCGCGGCGGCGGAAAAAAACCTGGATTGCCCTGACGGTAAGATGCAATGCTGAGTACGTAAGCAAGGCTATTAAAAAATCGAGAATAAAAATTCCCCTGGCATAGGAGAAATCACGAAATGCAAAACCGCCACGAAAAAGAAATGCCCAGGCGATAATCAAAAGCGTTGAAACACTGACTGCCTTTACAACTTTTACAGCATCTTGCCAATAGTCGAACGCTCCCTGCAGGTTATAAAGTCTATTGTATGCCAGCATCAATGGCCTGGCAGCGATTGCAAAATAAAATATGCCGGCATAAGGCACAAAATCTTTTGAAAATGCAAGGGCAGTTTGCGAAAAAATCGGTTTTCCCTCACGCAATAGAAAGGCAAGTAAAAAACAGCCGCCCGCAAGTGCTGCATCTGCAGCAATTAGCAGAAATATCGCAGCAGGCATTGCCCACCTTGGCATGCGATTTGGAACCGGCTCGAGCCTTTCGCCTGAGGTCATATAATGCTTTCGCCTGAGGTCACTAATGATCGAATCTAAATCAGCTTAATCTCGAACGATAATCTCCATCAAGAAATTCGCGTGCAAAAATCTCGAAATTCAGCAAAAGGTAAATATGAAGTGCATAATCACGGCGCCCATGCTTATAATCCTCTAGAATTTCTTTTACACCTTGTGTCGAGTAAATCCCCCTCTTCTTGATCGCCTCTTCACCTAAAAGCTCCTCAACCATGGGCTTGAGTCCGCCGCGAAGCCAGGATCTAACCGGCGCAGAAAAGCCAGCCTTCTTTCGCCATACTAAATCTTTTGGCAAATATGATTCCAGAGCCTTTTTGAGAATGTATTTTCTTTTTAAGCCTTTGATTTTGTAAATAGGTGGTATCTTTTCAGCCAAGTCCAGCAGTTTTCGATTCAGATATGGAGCCCGCACCTCGAGATTAGCTGCCATAGATGTCCGATCCGTTGTATCCAGATTGAGTGCCGGCAAAAATGTTTTAAAGTCCAGGTACAAGATCCTGTTTAGTGGTTCTGCGGATCGGCATTTTCTTAAATACTCCCTGTGCTGAAAATAAGGATCAAAGTGGCTTATTTCACAAGCCACTTCCGAATTGAGGACCCTGTTTTTCATTTCCCCGGTAAAGTATGTCGAAAAGCCAAGATACCTGTCCTCGAAGCTTTGCCCGGCACTTCTGGCGAATTTGACTAAATTCCGAATCGGGGCGCCAATTGTGCCGCCCAAACCAGAAGGCAAACCCTC
>DATLZX010000012.1:0-7393 GCA_035573795.1 Pyrinomonadaceae bacterium
ACGGCTCGCAGACGGTTTTGACGAATTATATGCCGCAGGCAAGGATGGGTGATACTTTGATAGAACCTTTAGGGCCTCCAGATAAGATCGTCAAGGGGGAATTCAAAGTTTTAGTCGGCGACTGATTTTTTCTGAAAGAATTTGATAATGCAAGAGGACATGAGAGTGAAAGTAATTGTTAAAGCAAGCATTCAAAGAAAACAATAGCAAAATAGCTTGATGAGAAAACCTTGATTTCTATATCCGATTACTGCAAAAAAATATGCTGATTATCCGTGAACAACAACTCGAAAAATTCATTGCTGCCGATGACCGCGAGCTGCTAAGCACTGTTGCACAAGCAGTTATAAGGGCAAACCCACAGAGGGTGTCCGCAATCAGGACCGAGAGGCTCACGGCAATGATTCAGCTCGGTATTGAAACGGCCAGAGCGGCCGGTATGAAAAAGGCCGTAGATATCGGAATATTTGTAGCCTTGATGTTTGAGATCGGGCCGCATTTTTACAGGCATCCCAGAGTTGCTGAGGTTTTACAGGATCAAAATTATTCAATGACAGAAAGGCTTACACAGTTGCCGGAAAGGGTTTCAGATGAAGTTTGGGATGAAATAGTCCATGCTTATGAGGCGGAATTTTGGTTTCCCGAAAAACGAAGGGCCGCTGCTTGAGTACAACCAACAAATGAAAAGTCAGCGTTACTAATTCATAACAGCTTCTTATTGGAGGAATAAAAAATCAAATGATACCCAATCAGGAATATCTGAGAAAGGCAGCTGACCAGGCTCATGTCGTAAGGGAACTTGCCGAAAAAGTGAAGGAAGGAGACGAAAAAAAGGCGGCAGAGCTTGAAATAGAAATGGAGCGGCTTGCTTTTTACCAGGCTTCGGCCCGTGGCAGTGCTAAAGAGAGGGCAAGGAAAGTTATCGAATCTGCTAAAACAACCGTTATCGGCCGGGCGATAACCCAGCCGCTGCCTAAATTGAAATAAATATTGCTACTAAAGGCAGTTAGTGCTTCATTACGCCCTTGTTCAAAAATAATCTAAAAATGATTTTGTGAGTTGTAATTCGGCAATTAACCCCTCAAAGCCCGGACTAATCAACCGTCAATGCCTAAACTTCAAAAGAAATGACTCTATTTCTGACAATTCGGCCTTTCTTTATCAATCTACAGCGACTTAAACCATTGAAAAGATTGTAGTTTCAAGGGTGAGTCATATCTTCGGGCTTGACCAGCTCATCGAATCTCTCAGCAGTCAAAAGGCCTAGTTCTACGGCCGATTCACGCAGCGAAATGCCTTTTTTGTAGGCATTTTTTGCAATTTTGGCAGCGTTATCATACCCGATATGCTGGTTGAGGGCTGTAACCAGCATTAGAGAGTCCTTCAGATATTGTGAGATCTTTTCGCGATTTAGGTCTATTCCATTAACGCAATACTCGATAAATCCATGCATTGCATCATTTAGGAGACGAACCGAATGCAGGAAGTTGTGGATCATCACCGGCTTGAAAACATTCAATTCAAAATTGCCCTGTGAGCCGGCAAAACCTATGGCAGCATCATTGCCCATTACCTGAACGGCTACCATCGTCATTGCCTCGCTTTGTGTTGGGTTGACCTTGCCCGGCATGATTGACGAGCCTGGCTCGTTTTCAGGCAGTATCAGCTCGCCAATGCCGCAGCGCGGGCCCGAAGCCAGCCAGCGTATATCATTTGCGATTTTCATCAGAGATGCTGCAAGCGTTTTCAATGCTCCTGAGGCGAAAACGAGCTCATCATGCGCCGACAGAGCCGCGAATTTATTGGGATGCGAGCGAAAGGGCAGGCCAGTCAATTCCGCAATTTTAGCAGCTGTGCGGGCGGCGAATTCAGGGTGTGCGTTGAGCCCGGTCCCAACGGCGGTGCCGCCAATCGCCAGGTCGAAAAGCCCATCCAGTGAGTCACGGAGCCGTTGTTCGTCTCTATCGAGCAATGCAGCCCATCCGCCAAATTCCTGTCCGACGGTTATCGGGGTTGCGTCCTGCAGATGAGTGCGGCCGATTTTTACGACGTCGGCAAATTGCCTTGCCTTTTTCTTTATTGCGTCGGATAGGTTTGCAACCTGCGGAATCAGTTCAGACAGTTTTTCGGCGGCTGCAATATACATAGCCGTCGGAAAAGTGTCATTTGAGGATTGAGACATATTGACGTCGTCATTGGGATGGATAGGATTTTTCGAGCCCATCACGCCGCCGGCCATCTCGATTGCACGGTTGGAAATTACCTCGTTGGCATTCATATTGGTTTGCGTGCCCGAGCCGGTTTGCCACACTCGCAGAGGGAAATGCTCGTCCAGCTTCCCCTCGATCACCTCGTCTGCGGCAGCGGTGATGAGCTTCATTTTTTCCTCGCTCAATTTTCCGAGCTCGAAGTTGACTATAGCTGCCGCTTTTTTCAAAATCCCGAGCGCTCGGATCATCTCGCGCGGCATTATATCGCTGCCGATATTGAAATGGATCAGCGATCGCTGAGTTTGTGCTCCCCAGTAAACATTGGTCGGAACTTCGATCTCGCCCATTGAGTCGGTCTCGATACGGGTTGCGGTTGAAGTGGTTTTAGGCTGCTCTTTGCTTGCGGTCATAATATTTTTCTTGATAATTCAATTTTTTCTTGAATTGCTCTTTTTATGCAAGTTAGCCAGGGCTTTTTATGCGACCGGATTTCTTTTGAATATAAATTGACAGCCTAGAATCTGTTTCGCTCTCGTAGATTTTACTCATTTTTACTGATTTCGGGTTGTTTTGTCGGTAGTCGGTAAACAGGACCTGGCATCCGGGTTTTCCTCACTGGCACTAAGAATTCGACCAGCCTTGCTAGCCATCAAGGGTTGTAGAATTTATAATAGAAAATTTACTTGTTCGTCTTTATAAATTTTTTGTTGAGGTAAACAACATTGGCTGAACAATTTGATGTAACAATTATCGGTTCCGGGCCGGGCGGATATGTAGCAGCGGTCCGTGGGGCGCAGTTAGGGTTGAAAGTAGCGATTGTCGAGAAGGAAAAAGATGCAAAGCTAGGTGGAACGTGCGGGCTTCGCGGCTGTATCCCTACAAAAGCGTTGCTTAATGCTGCCCATCTTTATCAAAAAGCACAGGAATTTGAAAAATTCGGACTAAAGGCCGGTGAGCTCAGTTATGACTGGGCGGCTGTCCAAAAATATAAATCGGGTGTAGTTGATAAAGGAGCAGCCGGCGTAGCCTATTTGATGAAGAAAAATAAGGTTACGGTCTTCAATGGGTTTGGAAAGATTCTCTCAGCCGGCAAAGTCGAGGTCGAGCTGGCCGATGGCAAAAAAGAGCAGATATCAACCAAAAATATAATCATTGCAACAGGAAGTGTTGTAAAACCAATACCCGGGTTCGAGGTTGACGGAAAGCAGGTTGTAAACTCTGACCAAATCCTGGAGCTCGAGCAAGTTCCAAAGTCATTATTGGTTATGGGTTCAGGCGCTGTCGGGGTCGAGTTTGCCAGCGTATTTCACAGATTCGGCAGTGATACTACAGTCGTCGAGCTGCTTGATCGGATCGTCCCATTAGAGGATGAGGAGGTTTCAAAAGAGTTGGCAAGGGCTTTCAAAAAGCAGGGTATCAAGGTAGAAACAGGAATCAAGCTCGACAAGCTTGAAAAAAACAAAAAAGGCGTAAAAGTAAGCGGGAAAAATGCCAAAGGAGCTCAAGTGGCTTTTGAGGCCGAAATGCTTCTTGTTGCCGTAGGCAGGATGCCTTACACGGAAAAGCTCGGCCTGGAGAATACCAAGGTCAAGATCGGTCCTCGCGGAACGATCAATGTAAACGAATATTGCGAAACTGATGAAAAGGGAATCTATGCCATCGGTGACGTAATTGACACTGCCTGGCTGGCTCACCTGGCATCAAAGGAAGGAATCCTTGTAGTCGAAAAAATCGCCGGCAAGAAAGTTGAACCGGTAAATCACCGCCTGGTGCCGAATTGCACTTATTGCGATCCGGAAGTCGCCTCAGTTGGATTGACAGAAGCCAAGGCGCGCGAGCTCGGATATGATGTAAAAGTCGGCAAGTTTCCTTTTACGGCATCTCCGAAGGCAAGGATTCTTGGCGAAACCGACGGTTTTGTAAAGGTTGTCTCCGAATCAAAATATGATGAAGTTCTGGGAGTGCATATAATCGGGCCGCACGCTACCGAACTGCTTGCAGAGGCCTGCGTTGCCATGGCTCTTGAAACTACGGCAGATGAATTCGCAAGGGTCATCCATGCTCACCCGACAGTCAGCGAGGCCGTAATGGAAGCCGCCGAAGGCGTGCATAACCTAACGATCCATATTTAACTCAAGCATTTTTTTATTACGGAATGGACTGCAAATTATTTAAGCAAAGGATTTGCGGGTATAAACGGAGATAAAAACATCAGGGCAGGCAGTTGAACCTGCCCTTTTTTCTATATTCGGTTTTCGATTGAATTCAGGCTAAAAGAGCTTATCTCTTGCGGGTTTTATTCAAGACAAATCAATAACTTAAAACAAAGTAAACACAAATCAAACGATTTAAACAGCCAAAAATTTTCTGTGTAAAAAGCGTAAAAAAATTATTCGCATATTATGAACAGTTCGCAAACTTCCTATCCCAGAAACAAAATAAAAGTACTGCTTTTGGAAAACGTCTCGGATACTGCAATCCGCCAGCTCGAATCATCCGGATATACGAACATTACGAAGTTGGACAAAGCACTCAACGAGGAAGATCTCGCAGAAGCAATCAAAGATATTCATATCCTTGGCATCAGGTCAAAGACCAGAATCACGAAAAGAGTGCTTGAGCGGGCTGAAAAGCTGCTTACAATCGGAGCTTTCTGTATCGGTGTAAATCAGATTGATTTAAAGGCTGCTACGGAAAAAGGCATCGCTGTTTTCAATGCTCCTTATTCCAACACCAGGTCAGTAGCTGAACTAATAATCGGGCTCTCGGTTGTTTTGATCCGCAAGATAGCAGAAAAAAATATGGCGGCACATCAGGGCATCTGGTTGAAGGATGCTGCGGGTAGCCATGAACTGCGCGGCAAAACGCTTGGTATCATCGGCTACGGCAATATAGGCTCGCAGGTATCCATTCTGGCCGAAGCACTGGGAATGCACGTAATCTATTTTGATATTGCGCAAAAGCTACCGCATGGCAATGCAAAACAGGTCCGTGAGCTAAAGGAGCTATTGGCAAAATCACACATTGTAACGCTTCATGTGCCGTCGGATCCGTCCACACGCAACCTGATAAACGAGCAAACGCTAAAAATGATGAGGAAAGGCAGCTATCTGCTAAATTATAGCCGCGGAGATGTGGTTGATCTGGCGGCTTTGAAAAATGCGATCCGGAAGGGCAGGCTGGCCGGCGCCGCACTGGATGTTTTCCCAGAGGAGCCTGAAAAATACGGGGACAGCTTCAAATGTGAGCTTCAGGGCCTGCCGCAGGTGATACTTACGCCGCATATTGGCGGAAGCACCGTAGAAGCTCAAGATAACATTGGAAATGATGTCGCCATAAAATTGATCAAATACCTGGAATTGGGAACTACGGAAGGCTCGCAGACCGTTCCTGCAGTCTCGCTTCCGCCACAGGCCGGAACTCATCGGATATTGCACATACACAAGAATGTCCCCGGGGTTTTAAGCGACATCAATACCCGCCTTTCCAGAAATGGCATAAATATATTGGGGCAGTATCTAAAAACCAATGAAACGATAGGCTACGTAATACTGGATATTGATAAAAAGATGTCCAAAGAAGCCTTTGAACTACTCAGGCAAGTCAAGGCAACTATAAGGGCAAGGATGGTTTACTGAAGCCGGCAATAAATCTATGCTTAAGGGCTGTCAAAAAATCAGGTAAGTCATTGCTGCTTCAAATCAATCTTAAAATAAAAGAAAAACATGACAAAAATATTGAAAACATTGTTTATTTTCAAGGCGGTTCTCGTCCTGAATATCTGCATCTTCGGTCAATGGGTAAAGCAAACGGCCGAAACTACCGCATCATTTCGCGGTTTATCGGTTGTAAATCAAAAAATTGTCTGGGCCAGCGGCACTGCCGGAACCGTTCTGAGGACAATCAATGGCGGGAAGGATTGGAAAGTTTTGAACGTGAGCGGCGCAGAAAAGCTCGATTTTCGCGATATAGAGGCTTTTGATGAAAAAACGGCTTATGTGCTAAGCATTGGTGAGGGCGAGCAATCCAGGATCTATAAAACAACTGATGGCGGCCAGAGCTGGAAACAACAATTCGTCAATAAGGATCCTAAAGCATTTTTCGATGCCATAGCCTGCTGGAGCAGCCTAAATTGCATTGCAGTGAGTGACCCTGTTGACGGACATTTCAAGCTGATCCAAACGCTCGATGGCGAGAATTGGGAGCAGATAAAAAGCAATAATCTTCCCGCTTCCAGAGATGGCGAAGCAGCCTTTGCCGCAAGCGGCACCTGTCTGATCGCCGCTCTTTCGGGCAGAGCCTATCTTGTAACTGGAGGAAGCGCTGCAAGGGTCTTTATTTCGTATGATTTCGGGAAAAATTGGACGGCAAGGGAAACGCCAGTTGCAAGCGGCTCGCCGGGGATGGGAATTTTTTCGATAGCTATGCTCGATAGTAAGAATGGAATTATTGTTGGCGGAGATTATCAAAAGGCTGAAGCCGCCGATTCAAATGCTGCACTGACAACCGACGGTGGAAAAAGCTGGTATCCGGTAAAAGGCCTAAGCGGCTATCGTTCGGGTGTTGTTTATATTGATAGAAAAAGGATTATCGCCGTAGGAAGCAATGGCAGCGACATTTCAACAGATGGCGGAAAGACCTGGCAAAGGCTAGGCAGCGAACCGCTCAACGCGGTTAATGCAAAAGGCCCGAAAGCCATCTGGGCAGTCGGGCCTAAAGGCGGAATTTACAGGCTTAAGCTCTGATTGCAAGGGAGAGAAGCATGCAGCCTGTAGGTTTAAAAATATTCTTCTACAAGGCGGACGCCGATGTTTAACGCGTTCGCTAGGGTTTAACGCTGTCGCTGAGACTTTGGCCCCAGTTTATACTCTTTTGGCGGCTCGGCTCCCATAAGGTTTTTTACAAAATAGTCCCAACGGCGCCGCATCATGTAATAGCTGTCCTCGCCGTATCCATGCCTTGCATTCGGAAAAATCAGCAGGTCAAAGTCCTTGTTTGCTTTTATAAGGGCATTTACCACCAGCCAGGTATTGTAGGGCGGGACGTTGTCGTCCATGTTGCCATGAGCAAGCAACAGTTTGCCTTTGAGGTTGGCGGCATAGGTTTGGTTAGCCTGCTTTTCGTAATTGTCTGTGCCGTCGGGTAGTTTTTGCAAAAGTCCTATGTAGCGTTCTCCCCAGTCG
>DATLZX010000013.1:0-4398 GCA_035573795.1 Pyrinomonadaceae bacterium
CTTTGGAAGCGTTACAACAAATTGTTGAGGAAATGACTTAACTTGTCCAGCTAAGGTATTTATGAATAAATCAAGGGTTTTTATTGCCCGGTCAAATGATTGATCGGAAAGAGGCTTGATCCTGATCCCGAAAAAAGGCGGCGTTTTGCGCTTTTTGATGGCGGCGGCAAGCTCTTTTGCAGAATTAACGGCAAAGCTATCTTCTTCACTATCGCTTCGGATGCCAAACCCATCTTCAAAATCAATTCGAAAATCCTCGACCGGCTCACTCTGCAGCTTTGCCAAAATCCTTTCTTGAAGACGAAAAACGAGCCAGGCATCGAAATCATTTTTTTTCAGCTCCGAATGAGAGCGTTTGTAGGATTTGCTCAAGGCGGAAAATTCAGACTTGGTAAATTGAGCGGCCGCGGCGAAGCCGAAAGCCTCGGCAAAATCTCCGGGATTACCGGCATATTTTCTGACAGTGTCTATGGCTATTTTCCCGAGCTTTTCGATGCTATCGGAGGTGAAACGGTCAGCACCGCCATAAAGCACATGTATTGGCTCGCGAGCTTGTAATAATTCGGTAGATTGTACATTAGATACCGGGTTTTGGATTCGCTTTTTAGCTGAGGTTGTTGAAGCCATCGGATTTTATAGCAAAACGATTAGACTTGTTTATTGTTAAGTAAAGTCAAATAAATAATCAAAATAAAATTCGGCAACGAACCAAAAATTGACCGTTAAACTAAATTCACAAAAAAGCAGTTAAAAGCATAAAAAAATCTTTGTTGCTTAATAATTACCTACAAATAAGTGCTTAACTTACAGGGATACTTTTGCTATTAAATACTGCATCAATCATTTCAGAAATATCACTTACGCCGATGATTTTGATGCCGATCAAAGATTTTAATGTGCGGCGGTTAGTTTCAGGCACAATCAGGCTGGCAAAACCAAGCCTTTGAGCTTCACGGGCGCGGACTTCGGCTGCTGAAACGCCCCTGACTTCGCCTGTTAAGCCAATTTCTCCGAAAAGTGCTATTCCAGGTGCAAGTGCAGTGTTACGATAGCTTGAAGCGATAGCCGCCGCAACGGCAAGATCTCCTGCCGTCTCATCAATTTCGATACCACCGGCAATATTCACAAAGCAGTCATCACCGGAGAGCTGGTAACCAAGCTTTCTTTCTAATACGGCGATTATAAGTGCTACGCGATTATGATCGTAACCCTGAGTAGTCCTGCGGCCAGAGCCGAATCGGGCATTTCCGACAAGTGCTTGAGCCTCGACAAGCAGGGGACGGGTACCTTCCATAGCAATGGTAACAACAGAGCCGCTTGCGCCGACGGGGCGCTCGGCCAGAAAAAGTTCCGAAGGATTGGCGACTGCCCGCAAACCGCGGCCGGTCATTTCAAAGACACCGATTTCACCTGCTGCCCCGAAGCGGTTTTTAACAGCACGGATAATGCGATGGTTATAATGGCGGTCACCATCGAAATAAACAACGGTATCAACGATATGCTCCAGAGTTTTTGGCCCGGCAATCAGCCCGTCCTTAGTAACATGTCCGGTTATAAAGACTGCGGTCTGGGTCCGTTTGGCATAAAGCATCAAAGCACTTGCCGCCTCCCGGACCTGAGATACGCTTCCCGGAGCTGAGGAAATGCTCTCCTGATAGATAGTTTGTATGGAATCAATTATCAAGACAGAGGGCTGAAGATTATCGGCAGTATAGATAATATCATCCAGATTCGTTTCGGAAAGAACGCTTAATTTGCCGGATGAAATCTGCAGGCGCAGACCCCGCATCTTGAGCTGCTCAACGCTTTCTTCGCCAGAAACATAAAGTGCATTTAGTCCATTTTCTGCAATATTGCTGGCAAACTGCAGCATGAGAGTTGATTTGCCGATGCCGGGCGGTCCGCCAACAAGAATCAAAGAGCCCGGAACAACGCCGCCACCCAATACTCTGTCGAACTCTTCTATTTGAGAGGAAAATCGCGGCTCTTCACTTAGAGAGATATCATTGAATAAAAGCGGCACTTTTAGTGTTCGGGAACGATTCTGAAGGGAAGGCTTAAAGGTTTCTTCAACGAATGTATTCCATTGATTGCAATCAGGACACTGTCCAAGCCATTTCCGGGATTGGCGGCCGCAATTTTGGCAAACAAAAATGGTTTCAGGGTTTTTGGGCATTTGTTATTTTGGCCAGGCTTTTTGAAGTTAAACGGCCTGATTTTAAAGTATAATGGCCTGACTTCAGAATATTAATAAAATCAACAGATAAAGCGATCTTGGCTGTGACAACGGGTAATTTCTACAGCTTAGTTGACTTGAGAAGCAGTTTACAACAAACTTAACTAGCCTGCATTTTTCGTGATACCATAAAAGGGATGAAGTTCGACGTCTTCATAATAAGAATCAGTTTTGTATTGCTATTGTCAATGGTCGGATTTTTGATCAATCCGCTAAAGACATCCAGCCACCTGCCCGTATTCGCCGGCGACGATGTATTTATCAGAAAACTCCTATCGGCCGGCGTTGGTGCAATAATCGCTCTTTGCATAATAGGTTTTGAAATACGTGCTCGGACTGCTTCGTTGAAAACACTGATTGGGGCCGCAATTGGTTCGATTCTAGGAATTGCCGGTGCTTACCTAATCGGAATGCTGGTTTCGGCCCAGGACATAAATACCGTTCCTGGAGAAACCAAGGTCTTTTTAACCATTGCTCTGGCTTTTTTTATGGGCTACATAGGATTGATGGTTGGAGCAGCAAAAGGAGATTTTCTGGATCTATCGGCCCTTGGCGGGATTTTCAGCGACAAGAATATAAAGATTGATTATAAAGTGCTTGATACATCTGTGATCATTGACGGTAGGATTGCAGACGTTGCGGAAACGGGCTTTCTCGGCGGTACGCTGATAATTCCGAACTTCGTCCTGACAGAATTGCAGCAGGTTGCTGATTCAGCAGATTCGTCAAAGCGGCAAAGGGGGCGGCGCGGGCTCGATATGTTGCAGAGGCTCAGAAACAACAGCAAGATCGAAATACAAATACTGGAAACAGACTTTCCAAATGTTAGAGAGGTTGATCTTAAGCTGATCGAGCTTGCCAAACAAATGGATGCCGTTATAGTTACCAACGATTTCAACCTGAACAAGGTTGCTCAGCTACGCGGTGTAAAGGCCCTCAATATAAACGAGCTGGCAAATGCGCTCAAGCCGGTTGTCTTGCCCGGCGAGGCAATGCGGGTATTCGTCCTGAAAGAAGGAAAAGAGGCGAATCAGGGAGTGGCATATCTGGATGACGGGACCATGGTAGTAATTGACAATGCAAGGTCTCTGATCGGGAAAACTGCCGATATCTCGGTTACCAGCGTATTGCAGACTACGGCAGGGAAAATGATTTTCGGACGTTTGATCGAGGAAAGGACAGACGGCAACGGTGACAGTTCGTTTTCAATACATGATTCACGCTCATTGGGTTTCAAAAAAGCAACCAGAGAACTTAGGCAGTCAACTGTTATCGAGGAAAAAGTTATAGAGCTGGGCGAAGAAGTCTCGCAGCAAAGCGATTAATGATGAAAACCTGCGCAATTATTGCCGCCGGAGGTTCTGGAAAGCGTTTCAATTCTGGCATACCAAAGCAATTCACCTGCCTTTTAGATCGGCCTATAATTTCATATTCGATAGAGGCCTTCAGGGCATCCGGAGAAATAGATTGTATCATCGCAGCAGTGCCGCAGGATTACCTAAGCAGTCCGATAATCGAAGGGCTAGGGCTGGATATAATTGTATGCGGCGGGCAAACAAGGGCTCAATCTGTATTAAACGCACTAGAAGAAGTTGATAAAAGTTTTGAGTTTGTCATTGTTCATGATGCCGCACGGCCGCTGGTGACTACAAGAGAAATCAAGAACGTTATCTCAGATGCAAAAAAATATGGGGCCGCATGCCTTGTCGCTCCAATCACAGATACTGTAAAAGAAGTTTCTGATGACGGTTTTATAGTGCAAAGCCCGGACCGTGCAAGGTTAAAAAGAGCCTTGACGCCGCAGGCATTCAGAAGGGAAATTCTCCTCGAAGCTTTGAGCGTTGCCGGGACAAGTGAATCCGTAACTGATGAAAGCTCGGCACTTGAAATCATCGGTCGTAAGGTCAAGGCAGTAGAAGGCAGCAGCCTTAACATAAAAATCACTACACATGAAGACTTTTTACTTGCCGAGTGGATTTTGAAAACGAAAGCTGCGGGCTATTCTGGTTAATCAATAAATGAAACGCAGGATTTCACTATTAAAACCAAGGATTTAGACTGAATTTAAAATTTTTGAATTGCGGATATAAAAATGCGGGGGTAGATGTTCAGAATCGGTTTTGGCAGTGACACGCATAGACTTGCGAGCGGAGACGGACTTT
>DATLZX010000014.1:0-9381 GCA_035573795.1 Pyrinomonadaceae bacterium
CTTTGCAGCCTGTTTTGGGTATTATTTGATTGGCCTTGGTTTTGGGAGGAATTTTGCTCGTTCGCTGTACTTGAATTAGCCGGCTGCGTTCCGCAATTCGTTGCTGCCAGAAGGGAAATTGCCAAGATCAAAGAAAAACAAAAATTTATAGAAACCCGTCCAAAGTTCACCATAAGAGTTTATTATTCTTTTCGAGCTGCGGCAAATCCGGATTGATTCAGTAGCAGGCTGTTTACTGTAAAATGAAGTTCATTGTTTGACTAAATGCAACCTGTAAACCGCTTTTTGACAGAGATTAAAAAGCTTGTATCTTGTTTATCCAATTGTTCAATCAGTTTTAACACCTGCTTGAATCAGTCCTCGAAACTGAGCATAAATTTTAAAATACCGAAAAATGGCAAAAATTCACCTTTGCATAATTCATCAAATTAAAAATCAATAAAATTGGTCAAAATTTTTTTAGTTCGAATACAAAGTCGTCTATGCTTTGAAGTCTGTATATGTGAATTCAGGTTTTATGGCAGCTTGCAACTATAGCCAGTGGGAAACTAAAATTCAAATTAAAGAAAGTTATACAATTATAAAAAAATGAAACTGGCTGAAGCAAAAACTCAAAATCAGAAAAATGGCGAGAGAGGGCAAATTGATTCCATCGCCCCTCAGTCGAAAGCCCAAATGGAAAAGAGCCGATGGGAAAGGGAAACCCTGGCAAAGGCGCTGGAGCGTATGCCCGAGAGAAAGGAAAGCTTCGAGGGCGTAAGCCTGGAGCCTGTCGAGCGCCTTTACACAGAAGCTGATGTGGAGGGTATCCAAACGGGTTTTCCCGGAGAGTTTCCATTCCGCAGAGGAATCCACCCTACAGGCTATCGCGGTAAACTCTGGACGATGAGACAGTTTGCCGGCTTTTCCTCACCGGAAGAAACAAACAGGCGTTTCAAATTTCTTCTGAGCCAGGGGCAAACCGGCCTTTCCGTTGCATACGATCTTCCGGCCTTGATGGGAATAGATGCTGACTCCCCTCTGGCTGAAGGCGAGGTTGGAAAGTGCGGCGTCGCCGTATCTTCACTTGCTGATTTCGAGGTGTTGTTTGACGGCATACCGCTTGAAAAAGTAACAGTTTCGCAAACCATCAATGCTCCTGCGCCTATTTTTCTTGCAATGTACCTTGTTGTAGCCGAAAAACAAGGCGCTGATTTCAAAAAGATATCGGGCACCCTGCAGAATGACATACTGAAGGAATACATTGCTCAAAAAGAGTGGATTTATCCTATCAAGCCGGCAGTAAAACTGGTAATTGATACTTTCGAATTCTGCTCAAAGCATGTACCCAAATACAACCCAATTTCCGTTTCCGGCTATCATATCCGCGAGGCAGGAGCCACTGCGCTTCAGGAGCTGGCCTTTACTTTACGCGACGGCGTTGAATATGTGCATTATGGAATCGAACGCGGATTGGACGTTGACCAATTCGTGCCGAGGATTTCTTTCTTCTTTAACGCTCACAACGACTTTTTTGAAGAAATAGCAAAATATAGGGCAGCAAGGGTAGTTTGGGCAAAAACTATGAAAGAGCGTTTTGGTGCAAAAGATCCGCGTTCTATGCAGCTCAGATTCCATACGCAGACGGCCGGAGTTTCGCTTACAGTCCAACAGCCGCTGAATAATATTGCAAGAGTAGCCATTCAGGCTCTTGCCGGCGTTCTCGGCGGCACGCAATCGCTCCATACAGATGCTTATGATGAGGCGCTCGCGCTGCCTACGGATGAGGCCGCACTTATCGCATTGAGAACACAGCAGATAATCGCTGAAGAGACAGGAGTCGCTAATACAGTTGACCCGCTCGGCGGAAGTTATTATTTAGAATCCCTTACAGAAAAAATGATAAATGGCTGCTTTGAATATTTTGACAAGATAGACGCCTTTGGCGGGATGATCGAGGCAATCGAGGCAGGTTTCCCGCAAAGGGAGATACAGGAGTCTGCCTATCTCTATCAAAAGGCGGTCGAACGCGGCGAGCAGACAATTGTCGGCGTCAATAAATACGCTATGGAAGAAGAGCCGGTCAAGGTCGAAATACTACAGATAGATGAGTCGGTAAGGGACCATCAACTCGAGCGGTTGGAAAAGGTCAAAAGCACTCGTGATGCATCGGCAGTCGAAAACTCGCTGGACAAACTACGTACCGCTGCCCAAAATGGGGAAAATACCATGCCGGCAATAATTGAATGCGTAAAAGCCTATGCTACTGTCGGTGAGATTTCCGCAGCACTCAGGGATGTTTACGGCGTCTATGAAGAGCCTGCATTCTAACCGGATAAAGTAAGGCCGGCAAAATCTTTGATGCCATCGGAGCGGCTGCAATCAATTAAAACTGTTTAAACAAATTCTTTATTGCCGATGTAAACTCTTGTTTTTGTGGCAAATTCCTTGTTTTTTGTGAAAATTCCGGGCGTGTATTCACCAAAAGGCTTGAATTAAAAATTGTTAAACTTCATAAAAACCTGTTCAGTCATAAATAAAACTTTTTGACAAATTTAAATAAATACAAAAGGCGATTGAAGATTTTCAACCGCCTTTTAATTTTTTTCAAAAAATAGCTTGAGAATTTCAACCCGTTTACAAGATACGTATTCTAGGTGCGGTATCTTCAAGCCTTGAAGTGAATGTAGAACTGCCGATAACGATAGTTACGACTATCGGAACATCACCGGCTCCTTTAAGTGACTCGGGAAGACGAAAATCAACCGTATATACGCCCGGACTTACCAAAGTGGAGCCAGTCAGGACAGATGTTCCCGCAACTACTGTTCCTCCGATTTTTATATTGAATGAAGTGTTATCGAAGTTTGCCACTCCTGTAAGCTTCAATCTGATTATTGAGGGTACTTTCCTGCCTCCTCTGATCTGCAGTGTAGTTACCAGGAATGGCTCTCGCGTAATTACACGGTTAGTTACATTCTCTGCCTCTGCACGGCCTCCGGCACCTCCGGTAGAGCTGAAAATATCCGGCCGTGCGGGAACAAGCGTAACGAAGCCTTTTGTAACCACTCCCTGGCTATTTATTACTACAGGGTAGATTGTCCCGCTTACGGCCGGCGTCAGGCCAGGCGGGACTACGAACGTTATAGAGGAGCTATCAACTGATTGCAGTCCGCAGGCAAAGCCTCCGATCGTCATTGAAACGCCGCTAAGAGTTATCGGAAGCTGGAAACTTCGTTTGAGCGAGCCGACCGCGGTTTTCGGAGTAGCACCGCTTGAAAAATTCAAAACTGCCAGCATGCCTGGCGAGAGCCCGTAAACCGAGGCTGGTGTAGTTGGCGTTGGTGAGGGCGAGGGAGTCGGCGTCGGTGTAGGCGTCGGCGAAGGCGAGGCGCTGGTTGTGGGAGTTACCGGCAACTGTGTTGCACCTGTCAGGAAATTTAAGGTAGCTGTTGTAGCAGGTGCAGTAACCGGAGGTACATAAAGGTAATAAATCTCAGGCGAAAGGTCTGCATTGCCGCCACCCAATTCCGTTAAAGCTAGATTGAAAGCCAGTCTGGATGATGAGTCCGAAGCCAGGGGCTGCGTTTGTGCCAAAAATCCTGAGGAAATCGGGAATTTGGTCAGCCTTGTAAATGTTGCTGCCGAAGGTGCAACATTCAAAGGGTAAGAGTAAATCTGCACTGGCCTGGATTCATCCGGGTTCAGGCCGTCTGAGGCAGTTGAGGGAATAGTCCCATCCGGCTTGATGTTCAAACGGGTTTCAAGTAAAAGCGTGGCAGGCTCGCCAAAACTGTCATAGTCAGTAAATGTCGGATAACGGGCGACGTCTCCGCCGAGCGCCTGTGAGTCTGCATTGCTTCTGGGGCCGATTCGCCTGAAGCTATTAGACTGCGAATCGTATAGGTAGGTAGCAAATGAAGTATAGTTCGTTCCCGAGTTTTCATTCGCCAGATCCGCAAAGGAATCAAATACAATATATCTTCCATTACGGCTGATTCTTTTGCCGTAAGCAAAAAGGTTTACCGGATCGCCCGCGTTTGTCGGAGTAGTAATAGTAACCTGTCTCTTAATTCCTGCCGGTGCACCATTTACATCCAGATCAGAAAAGAATATTTCCTCATTCCGGCTGGTGGAAGGATTATTTCCACCCGTCATACCGATAATCGGGTTATCGCCTGTACTTGAGAAAACCACTCTGTCACCGGGTCCATTTATACTTGGATTCGAGTTATAAATCGGGTTTGCAATTGTCCCTCTGGGAGTTTGTGTAATCTGGGATATTATGCCGTTTGAGGTCAGTACGCTAGTAGAGCTATTTATGGGCGCAAGAGGCGAAGTCGTACGGGTAAAGGTAAAAATTTCATCATTGTCATTGCTTGGGAAAGTATTACCGCCCGGCACGAGGTCTCTTGTCGAAACGAAGGCAATCCGGCTGGCATCGTCATTTATGCTGATATCATGATTATCGTCAGCCACGAATGGCCCTCTTAAAGTCGTTCCGGGTTGCGGAAAGCGGCTCGGGTCGGTATTTGTAACCAATTCGAAATTTCCCCCGGCCAATTCCGTGTAGGGAATTTCATCTCCCGAAGTCAGGCCGGCAGGTGAATAAGGAGGAATTTCATACAGCCAGATTTCCATATTGGCGTCGCAGGACATCGGGTTATTAAACGGTGTCGGAGTAGGGGTTGGCGATGTCGAGGGTGAAGGCGATGGCGAAGGGGTCGGTGTCGGAGTCGCAGTCGGTGTAGGTGACGGCGAGGGCAAAGTGCAGGGCAGCGGTGCCTGGCTGCTGTAAGCATTGCCATCGAAATTACCCGGATTGCTTGGATCCGGGGCAGACGGCCTGGCCACAGTAGCGTTCGAGGCAAAAGCTATCCATCTGCCATTGCTGCTGATTACTGGCCTTTTATTGACTACGTCAACCAGGATATTGTCCTGAGACTGCGTTCCAGACTGGTTTTTAAGTACACGCTTAGTGTTGGTGATTTGGAATATCCTTCTTTGTGCAAAATCGAAAAGAAATATCTCGGTATTTCCGTCTTCATTTCTTGGGTTTTCTGTGGCAATATTTCCCGAAGATTCAAAGACGACGAAGCGTCCATCGCCACTGATCGAGCCGGCAAACGACTCGCTGCCGGATGAAGTGATTTGGCCAATTACAGTGTCAGCAGCTTGCCCCAAAACAAACTGGGACAAACCAAAAATAAGAAAAGTGAAAACGGAAAGGCGCAAAAGTATTCCGAAATGCAGTTTTTGCACAGAATGCCTCCAAAAATTTTTTCCCAAGCAGCTTGATCTCCCTGTAAATGCCTATCGGCTTAATCTTATGATTGGGAGCATAAACCAATTATTTTAGGAGTTAAGCTGCACTATCGCAAGCCGTAAGGGTTTATTTGGCTCGACATGATGCCTGCCATGGCTTTGGGAGATAAGATGCCTGTTTTCTGCAATCGGTTTGTTTCTAAGGCATAAGTTGTTTAGAATTACCGTTTTCCGAATCTTTGTTAAAGAATGCAAAACATTTATGAAATTTTCATAGCCGCAGGTGAGGCTTCGGGTGACGCCCATGCTGCAAAGCTGGTCAAGGCCTTCAAAGAAATCGCTCCCGATGCGGAATTCAGGTTTTTTGGTGCAGCCGGGCCAAAAATGCGTGAGGCTGGCGTTGAAGCAATCGCAAAATCTGAAGAAATGGCGATTGTAGGGCTTTTGGAGATTGCGGTAGCGCTCCCGCATTTTTGGAAAATTTATCGAAACCTGATCAAAGCAGCAGAGGTGAGAAAACCGCGGGCAGCGATACTGGTTGACCATCCCGATTTTAACTTGAAGCTGGCTCGTATACTTAAAAAGCTCGGTATAAAGGTTTTTTATTATATCTCGCCGCAGATCTGGGCCTGGAGGAGCTACCGGCTGGCCAGGATAAAAAAGTCTGTTGACCACGTTTTTTCGATCCTGCCTTTTGAAAAAGGATGGTATCAGCAAAGAGGTTATGACTCAGTAACTTACGTTGGCAATCCTCTTGTCAGGGAGGTTCACCCGATTATTGGCCCCCAGACTTTTCGCCTTGAGAGCGGTATTTCGGATAAATCAAGATGCATAGCTTTGCTGCCGGGCAGTCGCAAAGCGGAAATAATAAACAATCTGCCGATTATGCTCGCTGCTGCCAAAGTGCTTTTAAATCAGGTAAAGGATCTCTATTTTTTTATTGCGGCACAGGAAGGCAAAGGCCAATTGATAGCAAAAATAGTTCAAAATTTTTTAAAAGAGCTTGAAAATCAGTCAAATGCAAAAGACAACGGCAGCCAGGCAACCTTGAAAGAAAGACTAAAGATCATCGAGGGCAACACCTATGATGTTCTGGCCTCATCCGAAGCTGCTGCGGTAACAAGCGGTACGGCAACCCTGGAATGCGCCCTCATAGGTACTCCTCAAGTCATTGTTTACAAAACGTCAACATTAAACTACTCGCTTTTAAGGCCTTTGATTAAAGTCCCGCATTTCGGGCTAGTTAATCTGATTGCTGAAAAAAGACTTGCCGTGGAGTTAATACAGCGTGATTTTACCCCACAGAGACTCGCTGAAGAAATTAATAGGTTGATTGAGCCTTCAATGAATCAGCAAATCAGGTTACAGCTCGAGCAGGAAATGAAAAAGCTGGGCCCGGTCGGTGCATCGAAAAGAGTGGCAGAAGCGATTTTGGAGTTAATTGCAGATGGTTAACTACCAATAAGCTAAAAAATTATTTCTTTGTACAAAAAAATTATTTCCTTGTACAAATGCCTAATCAACCGGGCAAAAGTTATTTATGCTTATCTAAAAAGTCAAATTAAAACTTTTTTTAGGAAATTTATTATGTTAAAAGGCTTTTCAATTTGTTTTCCAGCTCCTCGATTTTTCTAAAGAGTCTCTCCAGCCCCTTGACGCGGGCATTCTGCCGCTTATATTCATCGAGCGGTTGTATGGGTGTTCCCCACCAGACGCCCGGCCGAACAATCTTCCCTGGCAAAACACCGGCCTGAGAGCCTATAACCGCACCGGATTTGACCAGAACGTGATCACCGAAGCCAACCTGGCCACCTATTGTGCAATTGTCTTCAATCGTAACGCTTCCGGATATTCCCGTTTGTGCCGCAATAACACAGTTCTTACCGATTTTTACGTTATGGGCAATTTGAACAAGGTTATCAATTTTTGTCCCGCTGCCGATTATCGTATTTCCAAGGGCGCCGCGATCAATACAGGTATTGGCTCCGATTTCTACGTCATCCTCGATAATGACGCTTCCAATCTGCGGAAATTTGATGTACTTGCCCTCAGGTTTTTTGACAAAACCGAATCCATCAGCTCCGATTACTGCCCCGGAGTGTATTAAGACCCTGTTGCCTATTTTTGCATTGGCAGAAATTATAACAGAGGGCTTTAGCCAGCATTGTTCACCAATTATTACACCCTCGGCTATGAAGCATCCTGCGCCGATTATTGTGTTATTGCCTATGACGGCGTCTTTAGAAATAACAGCATTAGGTCCGATTTCGGCGGTTTTCGCAATCTTTGCGGATGGATGGACTTGAGCCGATTTGTGTATGCCGGGGTCAGCCGCTACCTCGCCCAGAATGAGCCTAGCGGCTAAAGCAAAGGCCAGTTTCGGTATTTGGGCGTAAATTACAGCTTCTGCAACGGGCTGATCAATCCTGGTTTGAACTGGCACGATTGCGGCAGCGGCTTTTGTTGGAAAAAGCTGCTTTTCTGTGTCAAAAAAGACCAGGCTGCCTTGTGCAGCGTCCTCCGGTGATGAAATGTTTGTTATTTCTGCCTCACTATCACCCTCAATTGTGCATTCCAGATGAACGGCAAGCTCTGATGCTTTCATTTTAATAGTCAAAATTAGCCCAAAACAGGTTTATCGCCCCGAATTCAGGCTAAGCCATACAAGTCGTCGAAAAAGTTGCTGATTAAATCAAAACTCGTTCGAGTAAGAATGTTATAGACTATCTTTTAACAGAATTAAAGAAAAGGCCTGATAAATTTGCAGGAGGGAATCGGGATTGGTTATAAATCAGTTCAAAAAAACTCAACCTCTGAATTGTATCAAACTCAGATATCCTGCCTCTCGACAGCATCAATCGCATTTTGCAGAAATAATTCAGTTCCGATGATTTCGACCTTGTTTTCAGTTGCCATTTGGCGAAGGATTGCTGCTGCATCGCTGTCCATCAGCGAGAGGTCAGCCAGATCCAGTACCACCTGGTTTTTTCCTGAATCCAGCGTTTGTAAAACAATATTGGAGATAAGCCGGGCATCCTCCACAAACAATTCACCGGAAACGTGTAAAAAAATTTTATTGTCTGATTTTTTTTCAATAATTTCGGTTGCCATAAGGAATTTTGCTTAAAATCGTAAGAAAGTAAAAAATTCGTTTTTCAACCGCTGCTGTAACCCAAAGTGAGGCGAGATGCCAAGGCTGTTTTTTTCCAAAACTATTATTTTGTCAGTTTATACCATATGCTGCCGGAATTAGTTTCATTTATTTTCATCAGGAGCCAGATTTTTTATTGAATGGTAAGAAATTGCTGATAAAGTTATCTGATATCGCTTATCCCGAATAATTAAAATTCAAAGATTTCTTAGATAGACGAATTTTTATGGCTTATGGTTTTACAAATTATTTTGAAGTCTCAATAATGCGGAGCCGTTGAGACGGATAGATCCTCAAGGTCTTCTTTCTTTTTACTGAAGCATGCCAGGTAAAGACCCGCAAAAATGGCCAAAGCTGCCATAATAAATAATAATCCGACCGATTCACCAAGAAACAAAACTCCGAGCAACAAACCTACCAGTGGCTGCAAATAAATGTAGGAAGCAACTATCGAGGGATCAACTTTCGATAATGCAAAAGCATTGAGCAGGTAAGCGCCTGCCGTTGCCGCCACTGCTATATAAATCACTATCAACCAAATTTCCGGGGTAACATTATTTTCCGGCATGCTTGAAAATGAAAAGTATCCCAACGGAACGCACACCAGAGATGAAAATATAAATAACCACATCATCGAGCGGAAAGGGCCGTTTCTGGTTATGATTTTTTTCGAAAGCGAGACATAGATTGCATAACAGATCGAATTCAAAACGATCAAGATATCTCCTGCAGTGGTTTCTGAGGAAAAAGATGCCTTTCGTGGGTCAATTATCAAAACAACTCCTGTTATCGAGAGCAGGATCCCCAAAACTTTGCGCCGGGTAATCTGCTCATTGCCCGTTAAGGTACTGAAAATCAATGTAAAAATAGGAATAGTTACTGCCAGCAATGAAGTATTAACCGCTTTGGTTAAAGAAAGCCCGCCGATAAAAAGTATTTGATTCAGAGTAACTCCAAATAAACTGAGAGCGGCCAGGGCAATATAA
>DATLZX010000015.1:0-4295 GCA_035573795.1 Pyrinomonadaceae bacterium
AGGTTTTCCAGCTCTAGTTTCAATTTTTCGCCCTCTGCTTTGATCTCATCAAGCCTTACTTCGAGCTGAGGTAACGTTAGCCTTTGGTTTTCGATTTCGAGAGCTCTGGCAATTGCAGAATGGATTTTTTTATTTTCAGCCTGCAACGATTCGAGCTCCGAAAAGAGCTCGCTTGATTCATCATCGAGGAACTGATCAAGTGTTTGGCCTGGTTTGAGATTGAGGCATTTTTCGCTCAAGATGGGACATAATCCTCCGCGAATCTCTTCGCGGAATTTTTTATCGCGTTCGATTCTTCCGGTAATTATCCCGATTTTTTTTGCGATTTCGGATTCGCTGTCCCTCAAGGATTGTAGAGAGAGGGCATCAGCAGTCAGAGCTTTTATTTCGTCAATTCTCTTTTTTACCTGCTTGAATTCATTGCGGAGAGCGAGAATCTTTCGATTTGTATCAGCGGCGATTTTTTGCAGTGCTTCAAGCGGGGCAGACTGCTCGTTCAATTTATTGTAATGCTCGGTTAAATCAGCCTCGATTTTGGCCAGCGGCTCAAGCTCAGCGATTTTTTTTCGGGCAAGGTGTATTTTTTCTATTTCCTCTTGGATTCTTGACTTGTCGTTCTTTACGCTTGAAAGGGCAGCATCTGTTTTTGCCAAATCTATCCTGAGCTTTTCGCGATTTTGTCTTAGATTTTCCAGGTCAGCCAGGCGAAGTTCTGCTTCTTTATATTTTTGAGCTGATTCTTGTGTTTCGACAATGATTTCTTTCGCTTTCAATGCTTCGGCCAGATTGTTTTCTGCCTCTTGCAATCGCTCGGTTTCTCTTTTCAAAGCTTCGGTCAATAAAGAGATTTTATTTTGTGTTTCAGAAAGGACTTTTTCCAATTCCTCGTCTGAGCGCAGTTTTGATTCAAGCTCAACAAGCTGATTTGTGAGGCTTGCCGACTCATTGCCTGCGGCCTTTACTTCATTTTCAAGTTGGTTGATTTCGATGCCAATTCTGCTCAGATGTTCAAGGCTGGCTTCTCGACGAGCAATTTCCTGTCCGATCCGGTATAGCTGAGACTCAACCCAACGGGTTGTAGAAAGCAGGTTTTCTGCAGCTTTTGTGTATTCTTCTACCTTTAGCAGCGAGTCAAAGACCCTTTTTCTTTCAGAGGGAGTTGCAAGGAAAATAGAGGTGAAATTACCTTGTGCGACACCAATTGCCTGGCGAAAGATTGCTCCAATATCTGTACCTGGCTCAAAACCAAGATGGCGTGTTAAAAAACGCAGAACGTCCTCTTTACGCTCTGCCGGCCGCAAATCCAACACGGGATCATAAACATAATAAGCACCTGCGGTGTCTCGGGTTACCTGGTAATCTCGCTGGTCAGATGCGCTTTCAAAAATCACTTTGACGCGGCCGCGTTTTTTGCCACGGCTTACAAAATCATCCCTGCGGTAATCCAAAACATCAAACAGCGCCCAGGCGATAGCCTCAATTATGGTAGTCTTGCCCGAACCGTTTTTGCCGATTATCGCTGTTGAACCAAGAGAAAAATCGAATCTCGCAGTTTCGTAACATTTTATATTCTCCAATTCAAGCTGCTTGATAATCATTCAATTGCAATTGTACAAATTGTCCGATTTAATTGATAAGTCTTGCAAATCTTTTTTGAAAGAATCTGTTTTTCGGCCTGGCTTAAAAAGCAGGCTTAATATTATTGCATATCCAAAGTAGTGAAACACTGCCGGCAAAGGCGAAGCATATTTTACGTTCTTTAGCCCAGCTAAAGCTATAATGACTTCAGGCTAATTTTCTTAAAACAAAGTATTTCAATAAATTCGATTTTCTGCAGTATCACTAAATTTTTTAATACTTTGTATTTGGAAGCAAAAAATAACAAAGTCAATAAATTAATTTATAGTACGAATGAAGCCAACACCTGGTGAAACAGTAGTCGTTATCCTGCATAGTCCGCGAGAGAGGCTCTTTGGAATACTCGACGAAATAACTACGGCAGGGATATATCTACACGGCATAGAGATTGGTTATTTCGATGACTGGTGCTCAAGTATTGCATCGGGCGAAGAGTATTTGCCGATGAGTGACTATTTTCTTCCGATGTGGAGGGTTGAAAGGCTTACCAGAGATAGCGGGCCTGATTCGCTTGCAGCTCAGTTTTTGCACCGAACCGGAAGGGAAATAAATGAATTTTAAGCTGCCAGGCGCGCTGGCAATTTCAATTCTTTTTATTATGTCAATCTAGTTTGACGAACCAAAACCTCAATTATAGAAACGAGCAGCTCAAGATCGGCAGAAAAAAGTTTTTTCGGAGTTGGCAAATATAGGTGATTCGTTTGAAAGAAAAAAACTATATCTATAATCGTTTTTTAAGAAAGATGTTGCCGCTGGATGTAATGATGTTCAGGTTTGCATCGCCATTTTCATAGCGGGCAACAATCGAACGTCCGCCGGGCATAACGTTTTCAGTAATAACCTTTAGCGGGAATTGAGAATCAATCGTGCCGAAACCAAGAGATGCGTTTATCAAAAAAGAGGCTGCCGGATCGAGCTCAAGCATAATCTGGCCATTCGTTGTTCGAAAGCCGTAAATGCCGCCCGTACCGAGTTTTCCATTGAAAGCGATGGAACCGGTTATCGAGTTAACGTCAATTTGGCGGTGATTTATATTGTCCAGTGAGATATTTCCGCTATTTGTTTTAGCCCTGAACTGATCTGCAACATCCATATAGTAGCTGGAATTAACAACGATATTGCCGGTGCCGGTCTGGAGCGAGACCTGTCCCTTGATATTTTCCGATATGATGTCACCCTGAAATGTTTCAGCAATTACTCCATATTGGATATTACGGAGTGCTAGGACTCCTTCGACAATCGTAATTTTGACTTTTTTTACCGAGTCAATCTCGACGTTCGAGGCACGGCCGGAAATGTCCAGAGTGGCATTGTATGGCACATCTAGCTGCAGATTTTCACCGGCAAGACATTGTTGCTGAGTGTAGCCGGGAGATGATTGCTCAGGTAATATGCCTTTCACATAAAGCCAAATAGGTTTTTGATTAGAATCATTTTCCAGAGGCTTGAAAGCAGGCTCCCTACCGTTTTTTACAATAATTCTGACCTCAGGGCGGTCCCAACCATTGACCCTTAAATTTCCACTGGAAACGCAAAATTTAATGTTGACATGTGGCGAGGTTTCAATAGCCCTCTGCGAAAAATCAACTTCCCCCAGTTCAGGCGGCCTTGGTTTTGGTTTCGGCGGCGGTATCTGAGCCGAAGCCTTGCGAATAAAAATAAATGAAGCAAGGAAAAATGGTATCAAAATAAAGAGACAAATTGCCGTCAAATTTAATTTTGGAATTATGAAAGTATTTTGCTTAATCATTTGCTTTGGATCTGATTGTTTTTGGAAAGGCGGCAATTTGGGCTTCATTATAAGGCTTTATTATAGATATTTAGTCAAGATAAGCAGTTAATTAGGAATTTTTTCACATGGTTTAATGTTTTTAAAAATATTTTTTTGCTTAGTTTAATGAATTTGCCAAGTTTTTTAAGTTAGCAAGTTTTCGTAAAAAACATGACGAAAAGTGCCAATAAATTTCAATTCTCCATTTCTAAAACCAAGTATTATTTGATAGTTGCAACCAACTCATTTCGCTGGGCTGCAGAATTCAAGAGATCTATTTTATCCTGATACGCCGTGTACAAAATCTGCCTGGCTGAGCGATTTTGAGGATTCTTTTTCAAAACACCTTTCAGGCGTGTAATTGAATCATTGATAACAGCCATATCTCTTTGAAAAGCAAACTGTTCTGCAGGGCTCATTTCACTCAGTTTCTGTGATGACGATTTTTCAAGGTCGCTGATAGTTTTCAAAAAAGTACGTTCAGACGGAAGGTACTCACTTTCAGCGGCAGAATTACTATTAGGCAAATTTTCCGCAACGGGATTGGACCCTGTCCGGTAGCCGGCTTTAATGTAGCGGGTTTTCGAAGCCATATTTTGATCAACGGAACGCGAACTTGCTACCTGGTTGACGCTGTCAGGCATTGAGTTATCAGCAAGAGGAGCTTGAAATTGGTCATTGTTTTGCTCCGCTGGCTGGCTGTTTTGCGATAGTGCGATTTGGCCCGAATTCAAGGGGTCAGATGCAGATGGAACTGCACCCGTTCTTGTGTTTTCTGTCTGACTGGCCTTAGATGGTTGCCGAGAGGTTTCAAAAGCGCCTTTGTTGTCATCAAATGCGAGATTTAATCCGGAATTGAAACTCAATAGATACAAACCGCTTAAAA
>DATLZX010000016.1:0-5626 GCA_035573795.1 Pyrinomonadaceae bacterium
AAAGGCCTGATTGACCCCGGAGAAGATGCCGAAACTGCAGCTCTTCGTGAAGTAAGGGAAGAAGCTGGTCTTGAGTGCGAGATATTGAAACCGCTAACCAAAATAAATTACTGGTTTACAGCAAATTATGACGGAGAAACTAAAAAATACCATAAAGAAGTCAGTTTTTATCTGATGAAATTTATCCGAGGCGATGTAAATAACCATGATAATGAAGTTTTAGAAGCCCGCTGGGTAAATACTGATAAGGCTCTGGAACTTCTCTCGTTCGAAAATGAGCGCGAGGTGTTGAAACAGGCTATATCAGAAGCCAGAAAAATTTTGCAAGGCAATACTTAATTATTTTCAGATAATCATAAGATAATTTTATGCGAGATATCCCGGTAGGCAATGGCAACCTATCCGTAAACTTCGATTCGCTTTACAGGATACGCGATGTATATTTTCCTCATGCAGGCCAGGAAAACCATACAGAAGGGATGCCAAATCGTTTCGGGGTTTGGGTCAATGGAGATTTTTCTTGGGTTGAAAATGAGGAATGGCAGCGCAGGCTAGGCTATTTGCCAGAAACGCTTGTTACAGACGTTGAATTGAAAAATGTCAGGCTTGGAATCGAGATAAGATGCAACGATACCGTAGCAAGCCAGGAAAATACTTTCCTGCGTCGGTTTGTAATTAAGAACCTTCGATCAGAAACTGCAGAAATCCGCCTTTTTCTACATCATGATTTCAGGATTTTCGAAAACAAGTTCGGAGATACGGCCTATTTCGATCCTACAACCCGTTCGATCATTCATTACAAAAAGGACAGGTACTTTTTAATCGGCAGCGAGCCATATTTCAAAACGTTTGCAACCGGCCGAAAAGGGATTCCGGGAAGCGAGGGCACCTGGCGCGATGCCGAGGATGGCAATCTGCAGGGAGCCCCGATTACTGAAGGCTCGGTTGACTCAACAATTGGTATCCACCTTACGCTCGAGCCCGGTCAAAGCGAAGAATGCTTTTATTGGATCGCCGCAGGAAAATCAGCCAAAGATGTAACTACTCTGGACGCTTCTCTCAGACGACGTGGCCCGCAAAAATTCCTTGATTATACTGCAAACTATTGGCGGGCCTGGGTAAATAAAAACGAAACTGACCTTGGCGAGCTAGATCATGCTCTCATCGAGCTTTACAAGCGTTCGCTTCTGATAATTCACACTCAGATTGACAGCGGAGGAGCAATTCTCGCTGCAAATGACCATGACGTAACTGAAAGGGCGACCGACCATTACAGCTATCTTTGGACTCGCGACGGGTCATTTGTTGCAAATGCTTTGGATCTGGCCGGTTATTCTCACCTTACAAGAAAGTTCTTCCATTTCTGTTGTGAGATTGTTCATCAAAATGGCTACTTTCTCCAGAAATACAATGCAGACGGAACAGTTGCTTCCGGTTGGCATCCATCGTTCGACCCCAAATCAGGTGAGCGTCTTGTTCCGATTCAGGAAGATGAAACTGCCCTTGTGCTCTGGGCGCTTTGGGAGCATTACAATTTCTATAGGGATATAGAGTTTGCCCATCGTTTGTACTCTAAGATGGTCGTTCCATGTGCTGATTTCATGGTAGCCTTCAGGGGGCAAAATAAATTGCCGCTGGCTAGCTGGAACCTTTGGGAGGACCGGGTTGGCGTCCATACCTATACTGCAGCAACCGTTGCCGCCGGCCTCAGGGCTGCATCCAACTTTGCCGTACTTTTCGCGGAATATCAAAGGGCATCCTACTACGAAGAAGCCGCCTCGGAAATAATCAATGCAATAGGCGAAATAATGTATAGGCCCGAATTGAACCGCTTCGCCAGATCGGCTAATTTCAAAAATGGTGGGCAGGCTGAGTTTGATGACACTGTAGATGCCTCACTTTTCGGGCTCTATTATTTCGGAGGTTTTTCTGTGGATGATGAGCGTATCCGCTCGATGATGGGCGCTATTGAAAAACACCTGTCTATTTCCGGAGGGATAGCTCGATTTGAAAATGACGGCTACATGCGGAGCCGCGGCGACCTGGTCGGCAACCCCTGGTTCATCTGCACGCTTTGGCTCGCAGATTATAAAATTGAAACTGCACGAAGCCGTGAAGACCTGGCCGAAGCCGAGCGGCTTATTAATTGGGCAGCCAACCAGGCTTTGCCTTCCGGCGTAATGGCTGAACAAATAGATGCTGCCACAGGCCAGCCTACTTCTGTATCGCCGCTTACGTGGTCGCACTCTACTTTTGTTGCAACAATTCATAAATATTTGAAAAAACTGCGCTTTTTAACGCCTTGATTGATTTTAAGCTGTACAATAGGTTTGTTAACCTTGATTTATCTATTTGATAAAACAGGGTTTACCGAGAAAAAACATAATTATTCAAAGAAAACGTTAAATTCCGCTCGATATTGAACTTAAATGCGAAGAGCCAAAATACTTGCAACCTTAGGCCCATCATCAAACTCCCCTGAAGTATTGGAGGCAATGCTGAATGCAGGCGTAAATGCCGTTAGGATCAACATGTCTCACGGAGCAAGACAAGAGCATGAGCACTCCATCGGCATTGCACGTCAAGCAGCGAAAAAACTAGGACTTCCACTTTCCATCTTGATAGACCTGGCAGGCCCAAAGATTCGTACACGCAACCTGGAAGAGGGAAAGCCAGTCTTTTTACAGGCCGGTGATAAATTCGTAATCACAACACGCGATATTTTGGGAAACAAGCAGATTGTATCAACGAACTTCTCTCAGCTTCCTGATTCTGTAACTCCTGATTCCCTGATCCTGCTGGATGACGGCGCTCTTGAATTAAGGGTAGAAAAAGTAAATGGGACTGAAATCGAGACACGCGTTGTAGTAGGCGGTTTGCTTCAGGAAAGAAAAGGAATCAACCTTCCGAATACAAAGCTGCCAATTCCTTCAATGACGGAAAAGGATCTTGCGGACTTGGAATGGGCTATCGAACAGAATGTTGACTACATTGCATTGTCTTTTGTCAGGTCAGCAGCCGATTGCCGGGACGCCAAGGAAAGGATTAAAAAATTGAATCGCAGAAAAATGGGGCGGGCACTGCTTGTTGCCAAGATCGAAAAAGCTGAAGCAATCGAAAACCTTGACGAAATAATCACCGAAACCGATGGAGTCATGGTAGCCCGAGGTGATCTCGGGGTTGAAACCAGCGTAGAGCTTGTACCGGTCTATCAGAAACGCATTATTGAAAAGGCTATTGCCAAGGACAAGTTCGTAATCACCGCAACCCAGATGCTTCAAACCATGGTAGAAAATCCTCACCCAACGCGGGCAGAGGCATCAGATGTCGCCAATGCGGTCTGGGATGGTACTGATGCAGTGATGCTTTCTGCAGAAACTGCCTCAGGGCATTATCCTGTCGAGGCCGTCAGCACGATGGCACGAATAATTGATGCTGCCGAAAGTATTCATTCTGCAGAATTGACTAAACCGGTTAAGCTGGCACTGCAGCCTTCTGGCAGGACAAGCCAGGCACTTTGCAAAGCGGCCGTATATGCCTCAAAAGAAGTTTTAACTGATAAAATCGCCGTATTTACAGAATCCGGCCTAATGGCCCGCCGTTTATCTAGTTTCAGGTCAGGCCTTCACACCTTTGCACTTACTACTTCTGAGGACGCCTATAACCAGTTATCCCTGATCTGGGGAGTCAGACCTTTCGTCCATGAGGTGCCGTGGTCTACCCGCGAAATGCTGAAAATCGGCGAAAAGGTGTTGCTAGAAGCTGAAGTTGTAAATAAAGGCGAGACTATCGTGATGATGGCAGGCCGCCTCTCAGGGCTTGGTTTATCCAGCTCAGTGATAATTTGGACGATCGGCGAAGAAATACCGAGAAGATGATTGTCTGATTATCAGGAATTTCTCTCCAAAGTTACATTTGCAGACTTCTGAGCATTAACTGAAGTAAAAGGAGTTTTATCTCAAGTATCCTGCATTTTACAACATACTGACAGAAAAAATTTATCCGACCGCAACACCGAAAAGCCTTCCCACAAGGGCAGTTACAGCCATTGCAAGAGAACCCCAGACGACCACTCTGACCGTACCCCAAAAAACGCTCGCACCGGCTGTATGGGCTGCTGCGGCGCCCAAAATTGCCAACGATACTCCCGAGCCGGCGGCAACTAAAATCAAAAGATTGTCAAAATTTCCCAAAACAGCAATTAAAAGCGGCAATGCGGAACCCAAAGCGAAACTGACTGCAGAAAAAAGAGCGGCCTGAACGGGATTTGCCCTATAGGGCTCAGTGATGCCCAGCTCATCGCGAAGGTGCGCTTCAAGCGGATCACGATTTGTCAATTGCCGAGCCACCTCGCTGGCAAGCTCTGGAGACAATCCCCGTTTGATGTAAATCCCGGCAAGCTCCATCAATTCACCTTCCGGATCTGCAGATAGCTCTGCCTTTTCACGTTCGAAATCCCGCTTTTCGGCATCCGCCTGCGAATAAACAGACACATACTCGCCTGCTGCCATTGAAAACGCCCCGGCTACGAGCCCTGCCAAACCAGAAATCAACACTGCTTGCCGACTGGTATTTGCCGCCGCAACGCCTATTATCAGGCTCGCCGTCGAGACAATGCCGTCATTAGCCCCGAGAACGGCTGCTCTCAGCCAACCAATGCGATGTACCTTGTGAACTTCGCTATGGAAATATCCGGGCATTTTGGAAATTATGCCTTATTTATTCTGGTACTTTATTCTGATTCGAGGATTTGGGCAACAGTCTTGCGGCTGAGTTTGCTGCCATAGCGCCGATTGTAATCCGAGGGCGAAATTTGCGGATGCCGCCATGCGTCAAGGTGGCCTACCTGGTGAACGCATTGAATTGTGCAGGTCGGTGCACACCATTTTTCAGTAAAGTATTCCCTATGCATGTCTTCGCGGGTGTAATCCATCAGGGGGATACCCGGTGTCCCTCTCTGCTGTGAACACCAGCTAACAATGCCGTTCTCATCAATGTAAAGATACCTTGCACCGGCCCGGCAGCGCCATTCATAGCTTCCGCCATCAACTAGATAGTCTTGAAACCAGTTCCAACGAGCATATGAACGGGCGCCCTTGGCTTTGATTTCTCGGTAAACTTCTTTCTCGCGCTGGGTGAGGCCTTTATTCAACCCCATTTCGTCATGAATCACACCAACGGTTGATGAAAAGCCGAGCTCGCGGGCACGATTGGCGATGATCAGGGCTTCTTCAGGATTTTTGACGCCGCCACCAACCACCGAATTTATATTTACCTTAAAGCGGGCGAATTTTTTCAAATTCACCAATTTAGAATCCAAAACCTTGAGGCTTTTTTTAGAAACAGCGTCTGGATTGACGTTATCAATGGATATCTGAAGGTAATCCAGGCCAGCCTCATTCAGCCTTTTTATTTTTTCCGGCTGGAAGTAATAACCGTTTGAAATCAGGCCGGCAATCATGCCATGATGGCGGATTCTTTCAATAATTTCGTAGATATTTGGGTGCATCATAGGCTCTCCGCCGGAAATAGTAACCACAGATGTCCCAAACTCGGCCAGTTTGTCAATCCGCTCGATCATTGTAGGAAGAGGGACAGGGTCGCTCACCTTATCGTACTCATTGCA
>DATLZX010000017.1:0-5507 GCA_035573795.1 Pyrinomonadaceae bacterium
AAATTATTTAACGAAATTTGAAAGGAATAATATGGCCAGTACAGCGCATCATGATGAAAGGATAGCAAAAATGTCGTTTGCTTCGGTTTATCCGCACTACGTTGAGAAAATCGAGAAAAAGGGGCGAACAGTGGAAGAGCTGCATCAGGTAATTGAATGGCTGACCGGCTTTGACAAATCCGAGCTTCAAAAATTGATCAAGGAAAAAGTTACATTCGAAGAATTTTTCAGCCGTGCGAAACTTAATCCAAATGCCAATCTTATAACGGGCATCATTTGCGGCTATCGTGTAGAGGAAATAGAAAACCCGCTGACACAGCGCGTACGCTATCTCGACAAGCTTGTAGATGAGCTGGCAAAAGGGAAAAAAATGGAAAAGATCCTAAGAGCTGCATAAAGCCACGTTTTAACAACAAATGAGACTTAATCTTGAAGGAAAGGTGTTCAAGCCGCTCAGCAATTCATCGAATGGCGAAGTTTCCGAAAGCACTACTTTTGAATATCACCAGACCGGAGAAATAATATTTGCATATTACAGCGGGGGCGGTATTTTACAGGGCCATCTTTTAGGCCGTATGTTTGCGGACGGCCATCTGGAATTTTCATACCATCACCTAAACGATGCATTGGAAATAATGACGGGCAATTGTACCACTTATCCGGAAGTGGGATCGGACGGACGGATTATCTTACATGAAAAATGGCAATGGACATGCCGCGATTTCAGCAAAGGTGAATCTGTGCTGATCGAGGTAAGGCCTTAGCTTCTCACGCGGCTGATTTTCCAAAGTGCTTTGAGGTTGGTTTATTTTGTTTATCTTTATAGACTTTGCGATAAACGTTCATAAATTCTTCGTTGCCAGCTTCACCAAAATAATCAATGCTCCAGTCTACCATTTGGTCTAAAATTCTTCTGAGCTCAGCCCCTTGTTTTGTAAGCGAGTAAATAACTATTTTCGGTTCTTTGGATTTGATCACTTCGCGTTTGATAAGTCGGTCTTTTTCCAAAGCTCTCAACTGCTCGGTCAAAACTTTTCTGCTGATTGAAGGAATGTGACGAAGAATGGAGTTAAACCTATCTACTTTTCTTTCAATTAAGTGTAGAAGTATCGGTTTCCATTTGCCTGAGGCTAGCTTATGAAATTTTGCAAGCAGACAGTGCTTGGGGTTGTAAATTAATTCATTCATATCAACAAGGCAGAATAGATTTATTAAGTACTATGGTTACCAAAATGTAACTTCTTGTTGAGTTAAATTACTCTATTATAGCATCAAAAATATATTGCTGGGCTGTACGCATAGCCGTAAATGAAGGCTTTCAGAAAAAGCTCATCACAAGTTTTACAGAGTTGTCTACGGAGCACTCGTCAAGTTAATTGGAGATTTGCCAATCATTTGTCAGGACAGCCCGGTTTATTTTTTGGATCAGGACTTTTCAATGGAAAAAGCTGCATTTGTGAAAATCTATAAATGAAAAAAAAAGATATTTAATCAGGACAAAAATTATGCGAAGAAGAGGATTTATTTTTGCATTAACTATCTCAATTGCGATTTTGATCCCTATTGCAGGCTATGGGCAAAAATCCGTTATCGGGCAATTTGCAATCTGGAAACCCAAAGATGGCATGGAGTCCAAATTTGAACTTGGCTACAAAGCACATCTTGAATGGCATAGGGTAAACGGCGATAAATGGGACTGGTACGGCTGGTACATTATTTCAGGTCCACGTTATGGACAATTTGTTGATGCAACCCTTGACCACGCTTGGCAAGACTATGACAATGCAATAAAACCAGCTGAGGATATTGCAGATAACCGCAAAAATGTATTTGCCAACGGAGAACTTCAGAGCGTATTCAAGGTCGAGCTGATTCCATCAGCAAGCTCTCATGATAGTTATAAAGTCAATTCCAGATTAGTGAGATTGATTACGATTAAAACAGTTTCGTTAACTCAAGCACTGACAGTTATTGAAAAGCTATATAAAGATTATAAATCTAAAAATGTAAGAGCATTTTATACTTTCAAATTGCGGGATGGAGGTAATCTGAGTGAAATAATTCTGCTCATCGGGTTTGAAAACTGGCAGCAGCTTGCGATTACAGACTCGCTGCTTGAAGAAATAGAAAAAATCCAAACGGAGCTGAAAATCAAGCCTATAAATTCAATTTTTTCAGAAACTCTCGTTTATCGTGCTGATATGAGCTATTTTCCAAATGACATCAAGTAAGAAAAGCCTTTAGCAAAATAATTAAGTCGAAAGAATAAAGAGACAAACTCTCCCACATTTGCACTTTTCAGGCAATAACAGTCCTGAACTCAAGCCTGTAACAGACAAACCAGTAAAGACAGTAAAGAAACTCTAAATATTAGAAATAGGCAATTTACAAGAAGTGAACTCAATAAAACAGGCACTAAATATGAGACTAAAAAAAGGGAAAATTTCTTCAGGCGATAAGATCCTGCCTAAAAAGCTCAAGGATGTATTCAATAACGAGATAGACTTACCTGATTGGAATAACTTTCTCCATCTTCAGTTTCGAAGATTTGCAGGGTGCCCTGTCTGCAATCTGCATTTGAAGCAGTTTGCCAACCGTATCAATGAACTGGCCAATGCCAAAATATCGGAGGTAATAGTTTTTCATTCGACCGCCACCGAATTATTCAAACATACCAGAGGGCTGCCATTTGCGGTAATTGCTGATCCGGAAAAGAAGCTGTATGCAGAGTTCGGCGTAGGCACTTCAATCTGGTCTATTTTCAATCCATTGGCAGTTCCTGGCATTGTAAGAGCGGTTGTTCTGGGAACTTTTGATTTATTAAGTGGGAAAGCTTTTCTGCCGAAACTAATGCCTACGGGCGGCAGGTTTGGCTTACCAGCCGACTTTCTCATAGCGCCAACTGGTTTAGTAGTTGCAAGCAAATACGGAACGCATGCTGATGATCACTGGTCTGTTGATGAGGTCTTAGGAAAAGTGAGACAATTTCAAAAAGTGACATAATCAGAATAAATTGAATTATCTCTTCCTAATCTCTGTTAATGGAATCTATCTATTGGTGATTATTGGTTTTAGGAAATCGAGAGCTTTACACTGGCCAGGATTGTTGATTTGGGGTTGATTGAATAAATTATTGATAAAGATAGGTTTAGAAGCGAATGGAATACAGGGAATATCTTTTAGAGACTTTTGCTTTCAATGATGCTGCCAATCGCCAGATGCTCAAAAAGATCGGCCAGCTCAATGACCAGTCGGAAGCCATCCGGTATTTCAGCCATTTGATCAACTCTCAACTTAAATGGATGGCCAGGATCAAGGCAGACCCGCGCTCGCCAGAGATGGATTGGTGGAAACCAGTTTATGAATACGGGCAACTCGAGGATAAATGGGCAGAGAGCCTAAAACTGTGGATTGATTACATCAAGGCAACGAGCGAGGCTGAGCTTTTGCAAGAAGTAGATTTTATCGGCTTTGATGGCGGGCTTTGGGCGGCGCGGCCGCTCGATATCGCTCTTCAGCTAAACTATCATTCGATTCACCACCGGGCGCAGATTCAGACCCTCATACGAGCACAGGGTGAAACGCCCGATTTTATAGATTATATCGGTACAAAGTATCGTAAAATCAATTAGTTAGCCTTCCTCGGGATCATTTTCCAAGTTCCCATTACCTTGACTATAAGACAAGTAAGACTTAAAATCTTAAATTTCGACTCTTGTAGCCGAAGTGTGTCCGTATGTTCGAGTCGCTATCCGAAAAACTTAAAAATACTCTGAAGAATCTCCGCGGCCAGGGGAAGCTTAAGCCTGAGCACGTAGATGCAGCTTTACGTGAGATTCGGATGGCGCTGCTCGAGGCCGACGTTAATTACAAGGTAGCTAAAGAATTCGTCGAAACTGTCCGAAACAAGGCCGAAGGACAAGAAATTTGGCAGGGGCTGAATGCCCATGAGCAGGTAGTAAAAATCGTCTATGACGAGCTTGTTGAGCTAATAGGCGGCACCAGCTCGCGGCTGGTTTTTACCAAACAGATCCCAAACGTGGTGATGATTGTCGGCCTGCAGGGTTCCGGTAAGACGACCTCTACCGGGAAAATCGCCCGTTGGCTGAAAGATAATCAGCAGAGAAATCCACTGTTGGTTTCAGTGGACGTTTACAGGCCGGCAGCACGCAAACAGCTTGGTGTTGTAGCAGAGCAGGTCGGGGTTGCGGTTTATGAAAACCCCGAAACTGACGATCCGACAACCCTTGTTGACGGAGCACTGAAGCGGGCAGTTGAGCTTGGTTACGACACACTTTTGGTAGATACGGCCGGCCGGCTGCATATAGATGACGAGCTGATGGCCGAGCTCGAGGCCATAAAGCAGCAGACCCGTCCGATCGAGGTGCTTTTCGTAGCTGATGCAATGACCGGGCAAGATGCCGTACGTTCTGCCGAAGAGTTTAACCGCAGGGTGGGTATTACCGGTGTAGTCCTAACCAAAATGGACGGAGATGCCCGCGGCGGGGCTGCTCTTTCGATCCGCCAGGTAACTGGCAAACCCGTAAAATTCGTTGGGACAGGCGAAAAATTAGATGCGATAGAGCCTTTTTATCCTGAGCGTATCGTCCAGAGAATCCTTGGAATGGGCGATGTGTTGACGCTGATTGAAGAGGTTCAGGCAAAAATAGACGAAGAGCAGGCACAAAAGCAGCTTGCGAAGCTTACACGAAATCAATTTACGCTTGAGGACTTTCGCGAGCAGCTCAGGCAGTTCAAAAAGCTCGGCTCGATGTCGAAATTAATGAAAATGCTCCCAGAGCAATTTACTGGCGGCATTACTCTGGATGAAGAAAAATCTGCAGAGCTTGACCGTGGCCTAAAGAAAACAGAGGCAATAATTGATTCGATGACCAGGGCAGAGCGGCAAGATCACAGGATAATTGATGCTAGCCGAAAAACCCGGATCGCCCATGGCTCAGGAACTACAATCGCGGATGTTAACCAGCTGCTGCGTCAATATGAGCAAATGCGAAAAATGATGGCACAGCTTGGGCGCGGCGGCCTTTTTGCCGGATTGGGCAGAAAAATGATGGGAGGGCTGGCCGGTGGCCTCGGCGGATTGTTTGGCGGCGGCCCGATGGGATCAATGGGAATGCCGATGCCGGGGCTTTCCGACGGCGAAGCTCAAGGACAGCTACAAGGCCGCTTGAGCAAAAAGAAAAAACGGCATAAGAAAAGAAAGTGATTTATTTAGCTCGGGTTGAGCAGGCATCTGGCCGACAAAAAATTTAAAACCGCCAAAATCAGAGGCCAATTAGCATTTTTTGCAAATAAGATAGATTCGAAAATTCGGATCGGGAAATTAAATTGGAAAACTTAAAAATAAGTTAAAAAAAGGACTTGAATTGAAAAATTTATGCTAGCAATAAGTCTGATGAGAATGGGGGCAAAAGGCAAGCCCTTTTACAGAGTAGTGGTTAAGGAAAAGCGCTCAAAGCGCGATGGGAAATACATAGAAAATCTCG
>DATLZX010000018.1:0-5854 GCA_035573795.1 Pyrinomonadaceae bacterium
GCATTGTTCAGAATGGGCAGAACTCTCGCTTTCTGCGCCACAAAATCCTTGAAGATATTCCTGAGCTGCTGTTCGGTGTAAGTTTGCTGGAAATCAGGCGATGATTTTGAATAGAGCGTCGAAAAATCATCTGTCGCAACCGCGGCGGCAAAGTCAGCAGTCGTCTCATTTACCATTGCGACAAGCAGATCGTTGCTTGGCATGTCGTCATCGAGTTTTATTGGATTATCGGTACTGCTGTCATTCGAACCGGAGCGATTGCCGGCAACGTTGAGATCTTTAGGGCAGCTGCAGGCGATTACCACTAAGAGCAGCAGGGCGAATGCCGCGCTGCCGAAAACAGTGTCAGAGCCAGTAAGGTATTTGTAAAGTCGAATCATGTGATTTTTCTCCAATTAATTAATTTTTACGCCAGTCTTTCAGGAGTTCCTTCCAGCTTTCTACTGTTTTCTGGTAGTCAGCAGGGCAGCGGGCTGCTCTTTCTCTGGGTAGGTATCCATCGGTAACCAATCTGGCATATTTGGTCTCATTCGAACCATAAGTCATACAAAGTGCCGTATAGAAGCGCTGCTCGCTCAGGAGGTGTTCATCCGAAAGGTCGTTGGTTGTCTTCTTGGATAATTTCGATTCGATAAGAAAGGCGTCAGCGGCAGCGAGGACGGCTTTTACACCCTCATCGCCAAGTTCCTCGAGGTTTATATAAGCTGAACACCTGTCTGCCGCATCTTCTTCGTTGCTGACAACCGGCAGCTTGTATTTATCAATCAGAGCATGGGCAATTTCATGCAGAAAGACAAACCTCACCGCATCAAACATCTGGTTGTAGGCTTCTTCCTCACTGCGGCCGGCTGCCCTGAAAACCTGATAAAAATGCTCCATCAGCTCGTAACACATCGTAACGCTGCTGTCATTCGGGTTATAAAATGCGTTTATTTCGCGGCAATCCTTTGTCCTTAAGGTAATGTCCTCAGGCAGTATCAAAGCCTGATTCAATTCGTCTGCGGCACGCTCCAGGAGCTTTTCTTGTCTTATTTGCTTATCGAGTTCTATATATCTCGGATTTGTAACGGGCAAATGCTCAACCACAAAATCGCCATTGTCGGGCTTTTTACTGGGGTCGGGTGTTTTTGGGGTTTTCTGAGTGCGTTCGGGCTGATCGGTTTGCGGATTTCGGCTCGGATAGTCCTGGTCCTGCTCTCTGCGTTGGCTTCTGTCTGTAGGGCAAACACAGGCCGCAACAAAAAAGAAAACCATTGCTGCTATCAGGGCATTTTGAACGTTTTTTGAAAGTAGCATATGTGATATGAGGGTAGTTTTGACCTATTCATCTCAAAAAATTGACTTCCAAGCCATTACGCGAAAAAAATGCTACCGATTATGTCCAAATCTAGACGTAATCAGGCAATAAAATTGCATAAAAAAGCCGGTAAGGGAATTACTTACCAGCCAATTCTAAGTTGAAAATAATCTTTTGTCTATTATGCAGGCTATCAAATCATTCTATTGGTTTTTTTCAATGTAACGCAGAAGGGTACGGACAGCGACTCCCGTTGGCCCTTTTGCCTGGAAAGGCCTAACCGTATCGCACCAGGCCGTTCCTGCAATGTCCAGGTGAGCCCATTTGGCCTTGTCAATAAATTCCTGAATGAAAACCGCACCGATGATAGTTCCGGCTTTACCTCGCGGACCGATGTTTTTTACGTCCGCAATGTCTGATCGGATCATCTTGCTATACTGCTTGCCTACAGGAAGCTGCCAGTAGCCCTCGCCGCATTCTTTGCCGCATTGAATGATTTCATCAATCAGGGTTTGGTCATTTCCAAGTATTCCGGTGTTGATATCGCCCAATGCGACTATAACAGCCCCTGTAAGCGTTGCCATATCAATGATTGTCCCGGCACCCTGCTTTTCGGCGTAGGCGACGGCATCGGCAAGTATCAGCCTTCCTTCGGCATCTGTATTCAATATTTCAACAGTTTTGCCATTAAATGCCTTGACTACATCGCTTGGCCTTGAGGCCTTGCCTCCGGGCATATTTTCGACAGCCGCAACAACTCCGATTACAGGCACTTTTGGTTTGATAAGGGCGATTGCCCGCATTGTTGCAATTACTGTTGCACCGCCAGACATGTCGTACTTCATTGCTTCCATGCCCTCGCTGGGTTTCAGGGAAATCCCTCCCGTATCGAAAGTGATTCCCTTACCGACCAGGGCGATCGTTTCCTTCTTACCCGAAGATTTTGCAGGAGTATATTTCAAGACAATAAGTTTGGCAGGCTGCGCCGAGCCACGGGATACGCTTAAAAGCGAGCCCATGCCAAGTTTTTCCATTTTTGCCTCATCGAGAATCTCGCACTTAAGGCCGACCTCTTTTGCGATTTTCGAGGCCCTCTGAGCCATTTCGGTCGGAGTAAGTATATTCGGAGGCTCATTGGCCAGATCACGTGCGATGTTCATTGATTCTCCGATAATCTGTCCTCTTCGAAGGCCTTCGCGCAGTTCAGAGGCTTTGCCTCCTTTGACATAGAGCAGAAAGTTTGCAATCTCGGCCGGCTTTTTATCTTTGTTTCTGGTCTGATATTTATCTAGCTCAAATTGGGAGGTTACAACTCCCTGAGCCGCAAATTGCGAGATTTCGAGAGCATCCGCTTCAAATCTTGGGTTGAAGGCAAAACTCTTGACCTTTGCCTTTCTGAGAAATCTGGCGGCTGTTCCGGTTGCCAATGCGATATTTGCAGGTTTGAATTCTTCCTTATCGCCTCCGGAAATAATCAGAAGCCTTTTTGCATTGACTCCGGAATTTTCCGGCAGGTAGATGTTGTGCGTGGAGAGCTCTTCAGAACTAAACTCCTCGCTTCTTAAAAGGGAATCCAGCAAGCCGCCGGTTATCTTGTTCAATTCTTTCAGATCTTCACTATCGGCCTTTTCATCTTTGAATACAACGATTACCAGTGCTTCAGCCTGCGCTTGAGGAAAATTGTCAGTTATTGCTGAAAATTTCATCTATTACCTCTATTAAAAGCTTCTATAAGCTCAAATTATTAAAGCAAAAAGTTTAGTAATATCTATAACTTATATTTTAAGGGCTTTCAACTTGTGCAGGAAAATTGTGCACAAAAAGCTTGAAATTTTGAAAGTACCAAAGGCGCCGTTTGAAGCGGCGATTAAGGCTTTTGACTTAGGCACTTAAGTACTTTTGAAACTTGAATTTATGCAGGTTAGAATTTTGACCGTTCCTTGATTTGCTGTCGGGTTTCGCGGTCAATGGTTTTCCTTATCTCGGTTTCTCGCTTGTCATAAAGCTTTTTGCCCTTGGCAACCGCAATCTCAAATTTGATCTTTTTGTTTTTCAAGTAAATCTTAGTAACAACGATAGTTAAGCCCTTTTGAGACGTATCTTTCTCGAGGCGGTCAATCTCTCTGCGCTTTAGCAGCAGCTTTCTCGGCCTCAACGGGTCATGGTTTTCACGATTACTGAATTCATAAGGCGAAATATGAGCATTCAATAACCAGACTTCGCCATCTTTGACCGCTACATATGAATCTTTCAACTGCACCCTGCCGGCCAGGATGCTTTTTACCTCGCTTCCTTCAAGAACGGCCCCGGCCTCGAATCTATCTAATAAATGATAATCATGTGAAGCCTGCCTGTTTATGATGCCTTCTGAAGAAAATGACATAAACTTATATTTTGCATTGTGTTAAGTGGCAAAGCAAATTTGTGCGGGGTTGACAAGGCGGAGCTTTGCTGGCTAAATTATTTTTTGCGCTGGGAGATCGTCTAATGGTAGGACTCCAGATTCTGGCTCTGGCTATCGGGGTTCGAATCCCTGTCTCCCAGCCAAAATTATATGGATGGCTGGCATGAAACCGAGCTTCGCGTCCGATATGCCGAAACTGATCAGATGGGGATTGCCCATCATTCCAATTACCTGATCTGGTTTGAGGCAGGCCGCAGCGATTTATGCCGATCCAGAGGCTTTTCCTATAAAGAGATGGAAGAACGCGATGGCCGGCTACTGGTCGTCGCCGAATCCTACGTCCGCTACAAATCACCCGCTTTTTACGAAGACATCCTGATAATCCGCACAAAAGTTGCCGAGGTACGCAGCCGTTCGATCCGATTTGTTTACGAAGTCCACCGTCCGAGCGATAATGCAACTCTGGCAGAGGGCGAAACCCTACACTTGGTAACCGACTCTTCAAAACGGGTTACGCAAATTCCGGAAACCTACCGAAAGCTCCTGAGCCCTCAATCAAATTCAAATAAGAATCAAACGCAGCCTGAGGAGACGCTATCCTAAGTGCTTTTTAATTGACGACACTGTTTTGAAAAATTTTTTGATTCATGAGTTTTTATCATAAAATCTCATGGTCAAAGCTTTAGCTGTGTTTGAAACAAGGCAAGTTTTGTAACCCGGGACTGGCGATTTTCATAAATTTTCTACCAACCTTTTTTTGCCGCCCATCAGATGGCTGCTAAACTGGAAATATAACGAAAACCTATGTCCAGATATGATTATTCCGAACTGATATTGATCATCCTGATGATGATTATCATCCTGATAGTCGCTTTTACTGCAGTTTTTTTGTTTATAAGGCAATATCGCAAAGAAAAGGGAAATCTGCCCAATAAAATTGTAGAAAAGGCTGAAAAACGGGAAATGTCCCAAACGGAAAATCACCCGGAATAAGTCGCCGAAAATTCTGCAAGGGTTAACAGAGTAGATAAGAGAAGATAAATGACAGAAACAAGCAAAAAAGCCGTAAAATCAGAGCCGATTCTTTTGATAATAGACGTACAAACGGCCTTCGCTAAAGCGATTGAGGACTTCAAAAAGCTTGTTGGGAGAATTTCCCTTGCAGCCAAGGCGTTCGGCGAGCTTGGAATTCAAGCGATAGTTACCGAGCAATATCCAAAAGGCCTCGGCCATACGGCTGAAGAGATCCTTGCCACGCTTCCTTTAAATACACCGATAATTGAAAAAACAGAATTCAGTGCGTTTGAAAAAATAAAGAAAATTCTAAATGAACGTAAAACCGCGGAAGTAATAATTTGCGGTATCGAGGCTCATATCTGCGTTTATCAAACAGCAAGCTCACTTTTCAACGATGGAAAAAAGATAACTATCCTGGCAGACTGCGTTTCATCGCGTAGTGATGTAGATAAATCAATTGCCCTTGAAAGAATGAGGAGTTCGGGAATTGTTATTTCAACGTTAGAGATGAGTCTATTCGAAAAAATGGGGGACTGCCTTCATCCTAAGTTTCGTGAAATACAGAAATTGATAAAATAAATGCAAATACAAAAAATAAATGATAAATCTAAACCGTAAAATGCCTTGCCGAGGGGCTTACTCGGTAAGTTCATGATTTTCAGCAATTTGGGTCTTTTTTGTTGTGAGGTTGCTTGAATTGAACATATTTGCCTCTAAACCCAACATCAAGAGCGCAGACCTGATTTAATACTGAAAATTAGAATAAACTCAGAGTTAACGGAGAATCTTTGATACTAAAAAATGTCATTTTCAGCATTACAAACACTAAATCCATCGCAATTGGAAGCAGTACAAACTACTGAAGGCCCGGTGCTGGTATTGGCCGGTGCCGGTTCGGGAAAAACGCGGGTAATAACAGTCAGAGTTGCATATCTGATCAAGGAAAAAGGGGTTTTACCACACAATATACTTGCAGTAACTTTTACAAACAAGGCAGCCGAGGAAATGCGGCAACGGGTGAAAAGCCTTTTGGATGATTACGAGCTGAGCTCTTTGCCGCTGATTTGTACATTTCACAGCCTGTGCGTAAGGATTCTGCGCAGGGACATTGCAAAATTGGATGAAGGGTTTACGTC
>DATLZX010000019.1:0-2163 GCA_035573795.1 Pyrinomonadaceae bacterium
TTCTAAAACTCGGCATGCTGGATGGGAAAACCGGATTGCAGATTTCATATTTCGCAGCGCATAATACACTGCTTAAGCACTTGATCCTTAAAGATTTACGGCAGGCTTGCCAGTTGACTAAACGCAAAACCGAAGACCCTAGAGCTGATCCATAAATGTAATTTAAACCTACGATCCTTCAAGTCAAATGATGATAAACCCGATTTTTGCAACTATTGCACCTGCTGCAGCATCGAAATCAAGTAGCTTCTATTTGGATAATTGCTAAAATAGTGAGTTGGAGATTATCGAGGCTTTCTATGAAAACAAAAGTCAAAGCAATCCTGATAACGGTTCTGGGTTTCATTCTGTCAATGGCTGTCTCAGCCCAAAAAGGTGTAGATACCCAGACCGAAAAAATCAAAGATGAAGCTACACGCTCCAGCTCCAGAGAAACCGACGCAGTGCGGTCATTCGACTGGGGAAAAGGAAAAACAAAGCTTCGCCAGCGTCTGCCAAACCCTTACAGACTTGCAGGGCGGCGAGATGCAATCATCGAATCTGTCAAAGAGTTAATCAGGGAAAGAGGAATGATAATGGATGAAGCTTCCTCAAGGCCATCTGATGGTTTGATAATTACTCAGCCCTACATTTTTGCCAAAGGTCCGGTAATGGCTCAAAGTGAGCTTACACGCTATGCAATATTGAATTTTGGCGACAACTCATATTCGCGCGGGCGATATACTTTGATAATAGAGGTCCAGTCAATTGACGGAGTACAAAACAACGTTTCGGTAAATGCTAAAGTAGAGGGAAAATCCGGTAGCGGCTTGGGTTCAGAATGGATTAATCTGCAAAGCTCAGGCCTGGCTGAAGATGATTTTCTGAAATTACTGGTCGAAAAGGTTACCGGCCAGTCACTCGATCCGGTGCAGGACACCGATAAATCAAATCAGAGATAACTTCTGATTGTTTAACTGAGTTTGTACAGTAAAGTTTCATTGTGATTTGAAGTTGAGGTTTATGTTAAAAAAGTGCGGTTAGTTTTTGCAACAATTTTATTTATTCTGGCAAATGCTGTTTATGCTTTTTCGCAGGTGCCGGTTGATGACCCTTTCCCCGACTTTGGAAGGAACCGCGATCGTTCCGAAGAAACCAGAATGATTCGTGAAATGCTTTCAAAGCAGGAGTCTGCACGCGAAAAGAAAAAATTTGCCGAGCTGCAACAGCGAGGCGAACAGGCGCTCATAATTGCCAAAGAGATAAACGAGTCTTTCGCCAAAAACAAAACCCTAACCGCTTCGGATCGAAAAAAGCTCGATGAGCTGGAGAAATTGATCAAGAAACTGCAAGATAACCTAGGGGCCGATTTTGATAATTCAGATCTCACACCAGACTCAAAAAGCCTTGATGATGCAATTACGAAATTATTTGAGAATGTCAGTCAGCTGAATGAACAGATAAAGAAAATGTCGCGATTTAGCGTTTCGGTCGAGGCGATAGAGACTTCAAATGATGTTTTGACAATTTTGAATTTTATTAAAACTTCTTTTAACCAAAAATAGGCTTTTGCTTGATTTACAAATTTTCCGATTCTGGTTTTTTTATTCCATCTGAAATATTTTTATTAGCTTGGCTATAAAAGGCTTGGCTATAAAATTTTAATCCGACTTTTCACAAAGTGAAGGAAAGCTTCCAATTTCAGACACTGTCAATAAAAATTCTCTTAGCCCTGGCCGCCCTTTTTTGCTTTCAATTCATAGCCTTCTCTCAAAACCCAACCGACGATGAAATCAGGATAGACAGTTCGCTTGTTTTACTTAATGTCTCGGTGCGTGACGCAAACGGCAGATTTGTAACCGGCTTAAAGCGGGATTTGTTTTCAATTTTCGAAGATGGAGTCAAGCAGGAAATATCCTATTTCTCAAGCGAAGAGACGCCATTTGCGGCAATCATCCTCCTGGACACGTCCGGTAGTATGGAGGAAAGAGTCGTTTTGGCAAGGTCAGCAGCACTGCAGTTTTTAGATCGGCTGCGGCCACAGGACACAGCGGCGATTTATACATTCGACAGCAAGATTTCGCTCATTCAGCCATTTTCCAGCTCGCGAGATGCTGTTGACAAACTGTATGAAGTGAAATCAGATGGTATGACCAAGTTAAATGATGCAATCTACCTAGCTGC
>DATLZX010000020.1:0-4201 GCA_035573795.1 Pyrinomonadaceae bacterium
CTTCCAGAATCCTTTCCCTGTCTTTTAGCGATGACATTTCCTGTGCGAAAAGCTGCTCGCGAAGCTCTTTATCCTTTTCTAGCTTATTTTTAAGCTCATCGAAACTTTGAGCAGCCTGCTTCTTTTCTTCATGCGAGATTATGGCTCCTGTATTCGAATCTATTGTTATCGAAGCCTCGCAGCAAGGGCAAATTATCAGCAGACGGTCCATAAGACTTTAGATATTATAACTTAAATTACCGCAAACATTTACCACAAACTTCCATTTAATTAAAAAAGGTGCCCGAGGCGGGCACCAGCCGGAAATTTTTATGAACTTGAAATTATGCTTATTTTCGATGCTGTTTATCGAAGATTGATCATAACTACCGACCTATCAAGCATCATAATACATTGAAAATTCCAATGGATGCGGCCTTAAACGCAGGGGATTGATTTCCTTTTCGCGTTTGTAGTTAATCCATTTCTCGATCATGGCTGTAGTGAAAACATCGCCCTTGAGCAGAAATTCGTGATCATTCTCCAGGGCTTTCAGCGATTCATCGAGGCTGCCCGGCAGCGATGGAACATTTTTCAATTCTTCGGGTGGCAGGTCGTATATATCCTTATCGAGAGGATCTCCCGGATCAATGCGGTTTTGGATACCATCCAGACCGGCCATCAGCAATGCTGCAAAAGTCAGATATGGATTACAGCTTGGATCGGGCGGTCTGAATTCCAGTCTTTTCGCCTTTGGCGAAGCTGAAAACATCGGAATCCTTACCGCAGCCGAACGATTCCGTGCCGAATATGCCAAATTAACCGGAGCCTCAAATCCCGGAACCAGCCGCTTGTAACTGTTAGTAGTCGGCGCCGCAAACGCCACAAGCGCCGGAGCATGTTTCAAAAGGCCTCCGATGTAGAATCTGGCCATCTCTGAAAGGCCTGCGTAGCCGTCACCGGCAAACAGCGGTGCCCCATCTTTCCAAAGCGACTGATGGCAGTGCATTCCAGAGCCATTATCGCCATAAAGGGGCTTTGGCATAAAGGTCGCTGTCTTGCCCTCAGCAGCTGCAGCATTTTTTACCGTATATTTGAATATCATCAGATTATCCGCCGTATGCAGCAGATTCGAGTACTTGAAATCAATCTCGCACTGGCCGGCAGTCGCCACCTCGTGATGATGGCACTCGACCTGTATCCCGACCTCGCCCAGTAAATTGGAAATCTTATTTCTTAGCCCAATCAAAGTATCCTTCGGAGCCGTCGGCACATAGCCTTCCTTTGGCCTTATCTGATAGCCGGTTGCCGGAAACAGGTCAGTGCTGCTGGAGGAATTCCAATGCCCCTCGCTTGAATCAACAGAAAAACCGGCAGTGTTTTGCTCATTGTGATAAACGACATCGTCGAAAACAAAAAACTCGGCCTCAGGGCCAAAATATGCAGTGTCGGCAATACCGGTAAATCTCAGATAGCTCTCTGCCCTAACGGCAACCGATCGCGGATCCAGCGGATATCCGTCTTTTGTGATCGGCTCGACTACGTTTGCAATCAGGCAAAGCGTGGTCTCAGAGATAAATGGGTCAATCCAAAACCTGGAAGGATCCGGAACCAAAAGCATGTCAGATTCATTGATGGCTGCCCAACCCCTCAAACTCGAAGCATCAAACCCGAAGCCATCCTCGAATGAATCCTCATTCAATTGTTCAATTGGAAATGTTAGATGGTGCCAGGAGCCGAGAAAGTCAGTGAATCTGACGGAAACAAATTTTGCCTCTTTCTCCGAGGCAAAATGAAGCACATTTTTTACGTTCATAGCTGAAATTTAATAAATAAATGAATATCAAAATACGTCTCGATGTCTGGCAATCTTTATGCCATAGAGCAATAATCTTTTAAACTGTTGAAATATTTGAGGTTAGTTCAAAATCTTCTCTTCTTGAATATTTATGAATCTTACATTTTTGTAATTTATCCAAAGTAATACTACAAATTTGTAATATCACTGATTTAAATTTGTAATTTCACTGTTTTTTGTTTATTCAAAAAAAAAGCCCGCTATATTTAACTTAGCGGACTAGTATTTGATGAAATAAAATTTTTAAGGCGTATTAGAGCCTGCCAGAGGTCCCTAAAGTAATTTTTTACGGTGTTATAACCCGTAGCTCCGTTTCTGTGGCAAATCCAATCGAGCGGCCATTTTTATCCAAAATGTTTACCCGTTTATAGCCTCTGGTCTTTGCAAACTCGAATGCCTTGGTTACAAGCTGTCTTTGCTCCTCTTCACTAAGAATGGTCCAGCTCGGCTGAGTAATGACGTAGAGCGTTTCACTAGATGCCCTCGCAAATGAGGCGTGCTGTTTTAGCGGCCCATCTGGCAATGCTATCGTACTTGCCTGCTCTATACCGCTGGAGCTCTCATCAAATGCAGAGAGCGACCAGATGTAAACGCAAATACTTAGAAGGAGCGAGATACCGCAAGCAATTGCCAGCCAACGATTGATGCCGAAAATTTTTCCGCTTTTTTCTTGCCTTTTTTCAGGCGCTTTTGTTTGTTGCTGGACTGGGCTTGCAGCGGGTTTTCTCTCAGTTTCTTCGAATACCAGGTCGTTTCCTTTTGATACAAGCTCCAGATAGTTCATTGTCCTGCTGACGGCCGCAGAAAGAAGTGCATCGAACCCGGATCCGAATTTCTTTTCGATATGGTCCTTAATCGCCGGGCTTGATTCTTTAGAAAATAGCCGGAGGGCAGCATTTCCGGTTTTCGTGTTGCACTCGATTACGGCGGCTAATATCTCTGGCTCAAAGAAAAGCTCGCCTGACTTCTCTTTTTCCTTCGTTACTCTATTGAAAAAATCATTTTCCAGAAGCTCTTTTATGCCGGAAGCAGAATTTGCCTCCACAGCAAATTTGTCGAACGCAGAAACCAAACTTTGTATCACCGCTTCTTTCTCTGTGCCCGTATAATGTGATCTGCCGTCCCAGCTTTCATAAAGTGATTTTATATGACTTATCGAAGCTGCTCGCTCAAAAAGCAGCTTTCTTTGCAGATCTTCAGACTCAGCAGTAAAAAGCTTGGTTACTACAAAATCGAATTTTCCCCTGACCGATTCATTGAATGGTGATTTTTTATAAAACCTGGCAAGAGAAATCAGAGCTGCCGAGCTCAGCGCAGGCTTTGAATTCTCGCAAAACTTCCTGATATTTGCGACCGAAATTTTCTCATCTCGCTCGGCCAGAGCATTTGACCAGAGTTCCACTTCATGCATCAGCTCATATTCGGCCTGTGCAAACTCAGGGTTTCCCGGCTCTTTGCTCGTCTGAATGAACTTATGCAAGGATTTTTTAACTATCAGATCGTCAAAGGGCTTCGGTTGGATTTTAAGAAGAGTCCGCTCTACTCCGGTGATTATATGTTCCACCATCTGCAAGCATTTAACTTCCTCGACGGCACGCTTACAATAACTTTCATGCTGCTGTGAGCTTCCGCTAAAAGCGGCTGCAGAAAAGTCAAAGTCTGAAAATTCGTCCCCTAGTATTTCCTCAGCAGTTTGACGAAGCTCATCCAGAAAGTTAAGGGACTTGGCTTGTCCATTTTGGGATGAAAAGCCTTTGCCATTCTGGCTTTTGACGTCAATTACTGTCTCTTCAAGGAGGTTTTCGTCTTTTAATTCTTCAATTAGATTTGCAAATACGTTCATTGTTTTTTGTGCGATGGTGAAAAGTTGGAAAGGATTGATTCATCAATGAGCTTGGAATATCGGCACAAAGAATTTCTTTGCCGATGAGGAGAGACAAATTTCCATTTACGCAAACAAATTTAATCTGCTGCCTACTCCGGAGCTCCGCCGGGCAAAATCTGTGTAATCTTACCGGACTGTGTCAGCTCATATTTATAAACCACATCATCGCTGACATTTCTGGTCGCTGTGATTATATACTCGTTTTTGAGCTGTGCATCCGTCGGATTTGACGGAACCATTTCGAAAACGTATCTACCCCGAACAACGGTATCGCCAACAGTGGTACCAATGCCGCTGGCTAAAAGAGGCTGAAGCTCGTATAGCCTGCCAAAGCGGTTATTTTGCGAATAAAAAGCAACCTGGGTAGAAGCAATAGTTCTCAGCGTTGCATAAGTTGTGCCGTTCTCGGCTGCTCTTTTGCCCTTGCTGAAAGCTGGTATCGCGATTGCTGCAATTATCCCGATGATAACAACAACCAC
>DATLZX010000021.1:0-5019 GCA_035573795.1 Pyrinomonadaceae bacterium
AAACAGTTGCGGTAGCAGCGGCAGATTATTGGTTTGATACAAAGTATAAGCGAGCCTTTATGCAGAATTTTACTACGCTTGTTCCGATCGAGAGGTCGGGCAGCCTGAGGCAATCGCTCAGACATGTTACACAGATCCTGAGCGAGGGATACAATGCATTGATTTTTCCCGAAGGGACTCGTTCGCTTACAGGTGAAATTGCAGAATTCAAGCCAGTGATCGGCTATCTTGCATTGAATCAAAAAATCGGAATATTGCCGGTTTATATTTGGGGTACATTCGAGGCATTTCCCAAGGGTATGACTATTCCCAAAAAGGAAAGCTTTGGTGCAAAAGTGGGAGCGAAAATCGGCAGATTTTTGACCTACGAAGAGCTAAGGGACATGACCGAGGGAATTCCGAATACCGAAGCATACAGGCTGATAGCCGCAAGAGTGCAGCATGAAGTGGAAAATCTCAGGGATGGGAAAAATGAAAAGTTCGATGCTGCGGCAATAAGGAAAATTTGGAAACAGGAAAGAAGAAAGGCAAGGAAATCAACTCCCGTAATTGATGAATAAAGAAGCTGATGGCTGAAAAATAGCAGGGTTGAAAGCATTTTGCATAATTTAATTCAACAGGGTTTTTTCAGATCAAGGGCTCTTCAGGCAGCTGGCTGTAAAGCGTGGGTAATTTCATATTTCAGGTATCTCATTGAGTGAATGGCAAAAAGTAAGGCACTGAACAAAATAGAAAAATTTATATTGGTTACGGGCGGGACAGGATTTCTCGGAAGTGAGATTGTCCGCCAGCTGATTGGCAGTGGTGAAAAACGTCTACGCGTGCTGGCTTCCAGAGTGCCTCAATGGATGACGGATCAAGGCATAGATGCGGTGGAGGGCACAATAAACGATGCAAATACGGTACGAGCAGCGCTAAGAAACGTTTCGGTAATATTCCATCTGGCCGGCAAAGTGTCCAGAAACAATGAAGATGCAGGGGTTCTGAACAGGATACATGTAGAGGGGACAAGGATACTTCTTAGGGCTGCAAAAGAGTTGGGGGTGCAAACCGTCATATTGTCCTCATCAAGCGGCACAATAGCCGTCAGCAAAGAAGAGCAGATTATAGATGAGACATTCCCGCCGCCTGTCGAGATCATCTCAAAGTGGGCATACTATGCTTCTAAATTTTATCAAGAGCGAACTGCAATTCATGAATTCGATGGCGAAGGATGCAAGCTCGTGATATTAAACCCGACGCTGCTTCTCGGCCCCGGAGATGAACGGCTCAGCTCTACGAAAGTTGTCCTTGACTTCATGGCGCGGAAGATTCCTTATTGTCCATCAGGCGGATTGAGCTTTGTAGATGTAAGGGATACAGCAGCTGCTTTTCTGAATTCGGTTGAAAGTGGAAGGCATCAGGAAAAGTATCTGATTGGGGCTGCGAATATGAGATTCGCTGAATTTTTTGGCCGGCTCGAGAGGTTGACCGGAGTTAGCGCCCCAAAGCTGAAGATGCCGAAAAAGTTTGCTGTGGGTGGAGCATTTTATCTAGAGTCCTTATTCAAGAATTGGGGCAAGGCTTCGCCGGTAGCTTCTCAGGAAGTTGAGCAAGCAGAGCATTTCTGGTATCTGGACTCAAGCAAGGCTGAAGATGAATTGTCCTTTAAGGCAAGGGATCCTCAAGAGACTCTGTTTGATACAGTCAAGTTCTTACGAAATAATATTTTGGGCGAAGAAGTTTTCAGCTCGTCCATGGCAGGCTAAAGGGTGGATTTTCCAAGCCTTATGTGATTTAGTCAGGCCTTCGCAAATTGTAAGTCCTCTGATTGATAGACCTGCCAAAAGATAAAACCGTTAGATTATAAATCCGCCAAATGATCTGTCTGTTAAGTAATTACTGAACCAATCCGGGTTCGCTGCAAACGGGTAACACAGTTTTACACACTTCAAGGTTTGGTGAAAAAATCATCGCACGTTATTTAACAATCAATCACTTTGCGAGCAACCTGTAGGCAAAGAAAATGAAAAAACCGGCAGCTGCCGCAATGATGACAGGCAGCCCCTCTTTTGTATAATCAACATTAGTCAAGAGCCATAAAATCAGCAGGATCGAAACTGCAGGAAAAAGTAGGCCGGATCTGAGCGAAAATTCTGCAGCTGGCAAATCCTTGCGCCGGCGAAAAATCGGTACGGCAAGGCAAGTTGTAGCGTAAACAAGCAGCCGCGTAATAGTGGCAATAGTAACCGCAGAAAAAAATGAAGACTGGATAGTAAGAATAAAAATCACCGAGGAAGTAATCAAAATAGAGATGTAGGGGGTTTTGAATTTTTCCTGAGTCAGGGACAAAGCTTTAGGCAGATCGCCATTTTCAGACATTGCAAAAGGCATCCGCGAAGCCGCAAGAAAACCGCCATTCAAATTCCCAAGAATCGAAACCAATGCTCCGAAAACAATCAGGTACATTCCCGTTGCTCCCATGAATTTTCCTGCTGCATCGGCCAGAGGCCGCTCGGACATCGCCAGCTCAGGCAGTGTTCCAAGTGCGACAGCCTGGATAAAAACGAAGAGGATGGCACAAAAAATGACCGCAGCAATCAAAGCAAATGGTAGGTTTTTGCCAGGAGATTTTGATTCGCCGGCAGGAATTACCGCAGCTTCGAAACCGACATAAGCATAAATCAGAAGCAGCACCGCCTCGGAAAATTTGCCATATTCGGGAAGGATAGAGAAATCAAGATTTTTAGGTTGGAAGTAAAAAAGTCCTATGATCGAGAAAAGCAAGAGCGGCAGGATTTTACCAATGGTGAAAATATTGGTCATTATGGCCGACTGTCTGATACCAAGCAGGTTTATCAGAGTAATCGAAAAGACTATCAGAAAAACAATAATCCATCGGGCTGTGCCCTGATTTGCCGAAGGGTAGATGAACGCAAGATAGATGAGAAATGCGTTGCAATTTGCAGCAAAAGTGGCGATCCGTACAATCCAATAAAGCCAGCCTGTTTCGAAACCCGCAACCGGGCCGAAAGCCTCTCTGGCATAAAGGTACATGCCGCCGGTCTGGCTAAATCGGCTGGAAACTTCAGCAAAGCAAAGAATAATTGCAGCAACAACAAAGGCGCAGACAAGAATGGCCAGGATGCTGTAGCTGCCGATCAGACCGGCAGCTTTAGCCGGCAGTATGAAAATGCCCGTCCCGATGATTGTATTGATAGCAATGGCTGTCAGATCCCAGCGGCCAAGCTCTCTGCGGAGTTTTTCTTCCATTTTTTCAAAAATTCTAAGTTATTGAAAGTTAAATTTAGCAAAGCGTTGTTTTTAACAAAAAGTGATTTTCGTTTATACTCAAATTGCAAGACCCGATTAAATTTTCCCGATATTAAACGAAATCATTATGAAAGTGAAAACCATCTGTGCGATTTCATTTTTATTATTGTCACTTTCGGCAGCCCTAGCGCAAAGAGGCGCTGCAGACAACGAGATAGTAAAACCAAGGGATTACGTTGCTCCGAAGTTTTCGACCTCGACGCAGTTGCAATTGATTCTGGAAGGTGCGGTTGCCGATATGCTTTCGAAGTATTCCGGCGGTACATTCAAGCCAACTGAAGTTGCCGCGACATTAATTGATCTGCGCGATCCTGAAAGGCCCAAGATAGCATCCGTAAACGGAAATACGCGGTTTTATCCGGCCAGTGTTGTAAAGATGTTTTTCATGGCAGCACTGGAGCGCCAAATAGAGGATGGAAAAATCAAGGTAACGCCTGAACTGGAACGCGGGCTCAAAGACATGATTGTAGTTTCATCAAATGATGCAACGCAATATATCGTTGATGTGCTGACGGATACATCCAGTGGCCCTGAATTGCCAGCAAGGGAGTTTGCCGAATGGCAATACAAAAGAAATCGTGTTAACAGATTTTTTGAATCAATGGGTTATACGAATATCAATGTGAATCAAAAGACATTTTGCGAGGATGCCTACGGAGTCGAGCAGCAATCCAGAAATTATCGGGGAGAGAACAGGAATGCGCTTACAACTGATGCCACTGCAAGGCTTCTGGCCGAGATTGCAATGCGGCGCTTTATCTCGACAGCAAGAAGCGAGGCAATGCTTCAATTGATGAAAAGGGATCCGTATACTCCATCAAACGATCCGGACGACCAATCAGTGGGGTTTACCGGGAAGGCATTTATTGATAATAAAGTGGCAGGTGTAAAACTTTGGTCAAAAGCTGGCTGGACAAGTAAATCAAGGCATGATGCGGCGTACGTAGAAACGCCTGACGGACTTAAATTTGTACTGGTAGTTTTTACTGAAAATCATGCCAATGACCGAGAGCCGATACCGACAATTGCATTTTCTGTCCTGAAAGGCCTGCGAGAATCGTATAAATAAGCGTAAATGGGCGGCCTAAAGAAAATAGGCATTTCAATGAAAGTCGGATTTTCATATTTGGTTTTAATAAACAAGAATACGGACTGCGAGCTGATAAAAGAAAATTTATGAGAAGAATAAATCTATTTTTACTGTGCGTTTGTCTGGTTATTGGCCTGTTCTCAGTCATCGGCCATGCACAAGAAACCTATAAAAAGCCACCCAAAGAAATACAGGAAATACTGGATGCTCCGGCAATACCCAGCACTTCCATCTCGCCAGCTAAAGATTTGATTGCAGTGCTTGTGCCGCTAAGATATCCTCCGATATCAGAGCTGGCACAGCCGATGCTTCGATTAGCTGGCACTAGAGTGAATCCACGAAATAACGGAGCGCACAGAGAGCCTTATTTTATACAACTAACACTTAAGAAAATATCTGACGGATCTGAAATGCATGTAAAGCTGCCTGCAGGGGCAAAGATCATAAGGCCGCAATGGTCGCCTGACGGAAGATACATTGCGGCGGGAAATATTACTGATAATGGAATCGAACTTTGGTTTATAGACACAAGGACCGGTGCGGCAAGCAAGGTGCAAAATGTTTATCTGAACACTGCATTCGGTGGCTTTGATTGGACTGGGCCGAGAACTATTCTT
>DATLZX010000022.1:0-4075 GCA_035573795.1 Pyrinomonadaceae bacterium
TTGTTAGGCCCTGACCCGTTTTTCATTCAGGCACCAGGAAATAGGGCCAAAGCCAAAAAAGTTCTGAAACATTTACCTGCTGATTCAAAGATCAAAAATCTTTCAACTGCCGCCTGAGTTCTTCCCGTCCTCTTGATATTCGCGATTTTACCGTTCCTAGGTTGATTTCCAGGGTTATGGCGATTTCTTCGTAACTGAGGCCCTCGATATCACAAAGGACAACTGCTTCCCGATAAATGTCGGGCAGCTTTTCCAATGCTTTCAAAACAGCCGTCTCTCTTTCCTGTCGCAAGAGTGCATCTTCTGCATTTTCGCCGGCAGCTTCGATTCTATCTGCAATGCTTTGTCCATCATTTTCAGGAAATGCTGTTAGCGAAAGAGCCGTTGACAATATCTGTCTTTTGATTTTTCTGAGGCGGCTTCTCGAATGATTAATTGCTATCCTGGTCAACCAGGTTTTCAGGCTCGATTCACCGCGAAAGCTTTTTATTCCTCTTACAGCACTAATCAATGTTTCCTGCAAAAGATCTTCCGCTTCGTACTGATTGCCCACCAGGCGAAACAAAAGGGCATAAAGATCAGCAGAATAACGGTTTATCAAAATATCCAAAGCTTCTGACTCTTGATCACGCAGCCTTTCTATAAACTGAGCCTCTGCCTCATCAAAAGCGGTATCTTTCCCTGCCGCCAATGCAGCTTGTCTGATACCCTCACGGTCAATAGCGATTGTTTTGCCGATGCTCATCTAAGCTTGCCGCAAGGCTTTCGGCTATATGATTAGATGCCGCAAGCCTGTCCTTGTTCCAAAAAATTATAGTTTCTGAGAGTCGTTAAACATAAAAAAGAAAATTTAACATGGCTAAAAACGGGTCATCAATTGCCGCCAAGCTGTTTGCCCTTGAATTAATTTTACGATACATTAAAATTTTTATCGCCTCATGTAACATCAATTATATAACGAACGAGGCTAAACTTAATTGCATTTTATTTACAAATGACTAGCAAGAAAAAGAAAAGACTTGAGCCAATAGAGGCTCCGGCTGCAGGCGGCAAAAAAGGCGAGCCATTCAAGGATGAATTTCAGCAAACGCTTGGCTCTAAAATCGAAGAACTGGGCAAAAGGCTAGAAGGCCAGGGAAGAAATATACTCTATATTTTGAGCGCTTTGGTAGTGCTCGGAATCGTTATAGCGATTGCCTATGCCTGGTCAAGCCGCAATCAGGCCGCTGCTCAAAGAGCTTTAGGCAAGGCCATAGAAATCTCGCAGGCTAGAATTACTGATACTCCGCCTCCAGCCGGCTCCACTGAAACAACTTTCAAAACTGACAAAGAGCGAGCCGAGGCTGCAATTGCCGCATTTCAAAAAGTATCTGACACCTACGGCGGCGAAATCGGTCAAAAAGCAAAGTATTTTATCGCAATTAATCGCATGTACTTGGACAAGCCGGCGGCAATATCAGAACTTCAGGCCCTGGCTTCATCAAGCGGCCCTACAGCAACGCTTTCAAAATTCGCACTGGCTCAGGCTTTGATGTCAGACGGCAAATTCGATCAGGCGGAAAGCTTGCTTCGTGAGCTTTCAGCAGCAAAAGATCCGATATTAAGCAAGGAAACGATTGATTTTGAGCTTGCTCAGGCTTTGGAAAAACAAGGTAAAAAAGAGGAGGCTGCCGATTTATTATTCAATCTTGTAAATAGCGCTGAGCAGGCCAAAGATGCGGAAGGCAAACCGCTAGGGCTGTCATCTACTGCAGAAAAGGCTAAGGAAAAACTCGAATCGCTCAGCCCCGAAAAATATAAACAATTGCCTCAGTCAAACGATAATCAGGTTATCAATCCCTTCGGTCAATAGCAGATCCGGCGATTGTAATTGATTGACGCTTGCATTTTGTTATGGCCGGCAGTTGTAAATGCTGGTAAGACTGGCTTTAGAGGCTTTTTAATTGCTATTTTGGCGTGATCGGGTTATCTTCAGATTCAGTGATATTTTTATTCGAAAGCCTTGCATTGCTTTGCGTTCGATCCATTTCCCAAAAAAATTGCTAAATCCTGATAAATAAACCCACATAAGCAAAAAGTTTTCCGTATAAAAGGTAGATGATGCCGGGAGTTTGATTCGGATTTTACAGTGTGACAGATAAAAGCATCCAGAAAACAGAGGATAAAAAGGGCGAAGTGATCTGGACCAGGCCGACTCCTTCCGGATACCTGTCTTTTATTCTCACTATTTCTATTACCTCAGCATTATTCGTTTATCTTGATTACGTCTATTTGGGTACGGTTTTACTGTCGGCCGGACTGCTTGCTGCCTGTATCTTTTATTTTTCTGACATTCTCATAATCGAAAATGGCAGGATAAAACGCGTTGGCTCTATCGCCGCTTTTTGGCTGAAGATAAGCGGAGGCAGAGACAGGCTCAGGCTTTCAAAAATCGAGCAAATCAAAACAGATTTCATCAGGGTGATAAGAATTGGGCAAGAGGCCAGGTTCACTTACGGAACCCTTATCTACGGCAGAAATACGGCCTTTTACATTGATTCACGCAGAAAAAATTACTGGAAATTCATCAATCATCTTACGCAGGTTATCCCCTGGCAGCTGCAGGATGAACTAACCAGGGCCATAGGACAATTTTCAATTGATAAAAGAAGCCCTAAAGACTTAATCAATGAGCTGCGCCTTCCCGAGAAAGAGCTTTCAGATTTTTCCGAGGCTATCCGAAGCATTAATTTGAACCTGGCTATCGAGAAAAAGGGCCTGACTTCTACAGAAAGTGAAGAATTGAGAAAAGCAGCAGTAAGGCTCAGGATCGGAGGCTTGATTCCGCAATCGCTCGAGGCATTGCGCCGGTTGATTTCTTCAGGCAGTTATAATGCAGATACGCTGGTTGAGTACTCCAGATCTTTGAAAATCTATGCAATGCTGGCCGGTGAGGTTAAAACCGCACGGCGCGCCGTTGCGATCGCTCGACTGGCTGAGCGAAGGGCTGCAAACGATCTGGCGGCGCTTGAAAGGGTTGGTGAATTGTATAGCGACTTCGACGAGTGGAATAAAGCGAAAAGGGTTTTCAGGAAACTGATCAATGACAGGGCACGAAGTTTCAAAGCGCACGTGCGGCTTGCAGAGGCGGCGCTCGGCGAAGGTAAACTGGCGCACGTCATTCATAACCTTTCGCAAGCCGTTGATTCTGCAAGCCTTCCAGAGCTCAGGCGGTGGGCTAAAACCGAGTATCAGTATTTTACAAGGCTTTATGAAGATGAGGATTATACGGAACTCGAGCTGAGTCGCATCTCGCTTCTTGAACGTGCGGAATGGGTGCACCGCCGCTCACCAATCCTGATAATTTCAGGCCTGGCACTGATTGGGATCGGCCTGATTTACGACTCGAGTTCGGCAGCAAATGCCGGCTGGGTAATAGTGTTTATCGCCCTCGCAATCTGGAATCTTTCTTCAATCGCGACAAAAGCTCTCAGCAGAAGGCTCCGATAACCTTTCAACTTGTTTGTTTTCTATTATTTAGCTTACTTGCCGATTTTTCTCTTCGAAGCAGTTCGCTTATTGCCTGTGTTCGATTTCTTCTTGCTTTCCTGATTTTTTTCCAGAGCCTCAGCCCAGGTATAGGGCAAAGGCTTCGGTTTTTCCTCGAGCTTTTTGAAGACGAAATCAGTCATTGCATTGACGATCCAGCGGTGGTTGTATTCCCCTACGGATGCAAGCTCGGCATCAGGTGCCGGATTCATGAAATCAATTGCGTAAGGAATACCATCCTTGATAGCAAACTCTACAGTATTGAGGTCATAGCCGAGAGCATTGCAGAGCGTGATTACGTCCCGCTCGACCCTTGTATGAAGCTCCGGCGACAGATAGTTTTCGACATTTACATACTGCATTCCACTAAGGTAAGGCTTTGTTGGGTCATACGGCATGATATGGACTTTCTCCCGCCCGACACAGTAGCATCTGACAAATTGCTCGAATTCAATGGCCTCTTGCAGAACCATGCAAAGAGTGCCGGTCTGGTTGTACTCAGCCCATAATTGTTCAAGCGAGTGTATTTTAGAAACGTTTTTCCAGC
>DATLZX010000023.1:0-2077 GCA_035573795.1 Pyrinomonadaceae bacterium
GTTCGCACGGTCTCGATGGCCGCATTTCAACGGGCTTGTGCTCCGAGAACTGCTCAAGGAAAACCGAATAGGCTACGAGCATCTGCCCGAGTGCGGGGGCAGGATGCGACCTTTGCCTGAGGAATTAAATTGGGGTCTTGGCAGGATTGTTGAAATAGCGTCGGAGCTTAAAACCGTCTTGATGTGTTCAGAGAGCCAACCACTGACGCATCATCGCATACCGCGGGCAAATTGCCATCGAATAGGGCTTTTGGCTCCGAGGCTTCGCCAGATGGGCGTCGGGAGGATAATACACATTTTACCGGATGGAAGGCGAGCCGAATTCGACGAATCAAAAGTAGAATCAATCTGGTAAAAGTTAGGTCATTCTGTTAAAGGCTCAGACATTTCGGTAAAAGAAAAAGTTTATGAGGAGCATTCAGGAAAATTCCTTGAATAAACCGCGAAATTGAAAAACCCGAGAAATGCCTCAATTTAATTAAATCAGCAATTTGCAAATGAAAATATTAGACGTAGGATGTGGAAAAAATAAACTGAAAGGTGCGATTGGTCTGGACTTCAACCCACGCTCAGATGCTGATGTAATTCACGATTTGGGCGCTTTTCCCTATCCGTTTGAAAATGATGAATTTGATCTGATAGTCGTCAACCATGTGGCTGAACATGTCCCTGACCTTATGCAATTCATCGGCGAGCTTTATAGAATTACCAGAAACAAGGGGAGAATACGCATATTAACGCCGCATTATACAAATCCCGATTGGGCAAATGATCCTACCCACAGAAACCACATTAACTCCTATACTTTCAACGTTTTCATCCCGGAAAAAAGGGTTTTCGAGTTCTATACTGATATAAATCTGAAATTGGTCAGGCAGCATGTATCATTACTTTCACTTTGGCGGCTATTAGGGCTGGAATTCATTGTAAATCTCGATCAATACAAGAAATTTTTCAGGTTTACGCGTAAATTCTGGGAACATTATCTAAGCAATATCGTTAGAGGCAAGGAGCTATTTTTTGAATTCGAGGTTGTTAAAAAATGATCAAACTCGAAAAGCAGGTAGTTGAGGCCAAAAGATTCCGACCGTTTATGCCGGCAGTTTATAGATGTCCGGACAAACATTTTCTTGAATAATTCATCAATTTGTTAACAAAATTTCTCAGGGAAATTGTAAAATCACCTAACCGAAATAATATCAGCAATTAGCTTAGAGAATATCAGCAGTTAGCTTAAGGAAGTTTTTGGACGATGAAATTAAGAGCTTTGATTTTAGGATTTGCAACAGTGGCTGCAATGTGCGCTTTCAGCTTCGCAGCCTTTATGAGCCGCGGAGAAAGCCTCGCCAAGAGCGATCTGGCATCAAAACTGCCGGCCTCGGACATAGTAGTTTCGGTAAATGTCAGAAGGTTGACGGATGAAGTTTTACCCATGCTTGGCAGCAGCCAGACAGGTAAAAATCTCAACGAAATGTTTTCTGAAATTTTCAAGGCCACGGGCTTGGATCTTCAGAAGGTTGATTATTGTGAAATTGGCTTGAAAACAATAATTGTCAAACCAGGAGAGTACGACTTTGATCCGGTAGTCCTTGTCAGAAGCCAGCAATCCTTAAGCGGCCTGATTTCAAGTGTCAAGCAAAATAAAGGCATGAAATACCGCGAAGAAACATTTGGCGGAAAAGTAATCACCGTCCTCGAGAATCCGGCCAAAGCAGGCAATAACGGTGGCAATAACGCAGGCAATCAGAAAACGGCCGGCTCCGGTTTGAAAGAAATTGCATTATTGGAAATAGACAGCAATACATTGGCACTAGGCAGCATTGCAAGGATAAAGGAAACGGCAGAAGGAAGCAGCCAGGTAAACAGCGAGTTAATTTCATTGCTCAATCCGTCGGCAGTTGTCTCTTTTGCCGGCAATTCGCCGTCGGGAATGTCCAAAATGATCCCGCTCGATAATGATGACTTGGGCAAGGCGATTGATTCAATCAGGTTGCTGAGCGGCTATGGTGATACCAAGAATGGCGACTTGTCATTAAACATAACTGCCAGAACCGTAGATGCAAAATCTGCCCAATCG
>DATLZX010000024.1:0-4070 GCA_035573795.1 Pyrinomonadaceae bacterium
CGCTTCTCTGATGGCGCTAAGCGTCCGATTTAAATGCTTGTCTGCTTCAATATGGACAGAAACCATATCTGCCCCGGCCTTGACGAATTCAACTGCATAACGCCCCGGCTCGTCTATCATTAGATGAGCATCAAGCCTTAATTTAGTTGCTTTTCGAATGGATTCGACAACAGGGAGGCCAATTGTGATATTAGGGACAAAGTGCCCGTCCATCACGTCAATGTGCAACGTTTTAACCCCTGCAGTCTCAACAGATTTGATCTCTTCAGCCAATCTTGAAAAATCTGCCGATAGAATCGAAGGAGCAATTTCAAATTTTCCGTTTATCATCAGGTAAATCGCGGCCTGAATTCGTCGCAAAAATTAATTAATGGAACTATTTCAAAATCAATTCAAACCAAAGAAACAAAAAAACTATTAAGACAAATAATAACCAAGTATCCAAGTTTATCTAAGCCATAAACCACATTTTCCCGGCTTAAGGGATAAACGCTGTTTAACATTACAGCGTGCCTTGTACTCAGCTAAGTTTATGTCTCCAAATTTCCATTAGTTATTGCCCTTTCGGGCATCGTTTTTGACCCCGCTTGGTGAGGGTTTTGGAACAGGCGGAGTTGGCTGCGTTTTCTTCGGCTCGCTTTTATCTTCCGGATTTTTAGTTTCCTCGCCAGGTTTTGTAGCCTTATCATCCGGCTTTGTTACATTCGAAACGGAAGTGTTGGTACTTGTATTTGTTGCGGTGTTTGAAATTACGTCACGGCTGGTATCGGCTTTTTTCGTATTCGAATTAGTGTTGGAATTAGAGCGGGCTTTCTTCGGCTTGTCAGAGATCATCTCTTCGATTTTTTCGGTATCATCCTGCGTCTGCTCAGGCTTAGGAGCGTTTGGCAAAACCTCATTCGGTGCCCCAAGCTTGCTTACTACTACCAGAATCATCTGCCCGGTCTTTACCGATTCACCGGGTCTTGGAAGCTGCTCTAAAATAGTATTTATCTTATCATTACTTGTACGCTCGGCCCTTTTCTTGATCTTCAAACCGAGCTGTGCCAGCTCTTTCTCGCTTTCAAAATAGTCCTTGCCTACCAAATCAGGCACCTGAACAACTGATCCTGAAAGCGAGTAGAAAACTACGCCAAGCATACCTACTGCAAAGGCAGCCAAAAGCACTGCGAGCAATAGAAGCCTCCCGGTAACAGTCAGTAATTTTTTACCAAAACTCAATTAATACGCTCCTTGAAAAGGATTTTAGCATTTTCGGTGGATAAAAATTAAATGAATATAGAAAATAACGGCGAGCAGAAGCTTTCATTTTGCCAGTGGCAGCCATGATTATCCGATGAAATAATTTAGATTATTCTCTGCATAATAGCCGCAAAGAAACCATCCATTTTGTCTCGATCGGGAAATGTGCGGATCAACCTCTCTTTACAAATGTATTTTGCAGGTACCTTTGGTAAAACAAGCTTAAACTCCTTGTTTTCAATCAGAAACTGGCTAACCACATCTTCACCCTCTTCAGGTTCTAGTGAACAAACCGAATAAATTAAATGGCCGCCTTTGCGCAGTAGTTTTGATGCATTTAAAAGGATTTTTCGTTGTTTACCGGACAACTCCAGAATGCTTTCAGGTCTTATCCGATATCGCAGTTCCGGATTGCTTCTGATGGTGCCCGTACCGCTGCAAGGGGCATCAACAATTATCAAATCAAAGCTTTCATCCTTGAAAGGCAAACCTTTTTCTGCATCATAAAGGCATAGTAACGGAGGCTCTTTATCCTGTCTCAGAAAATTTTCTTTCAAAAGCTTTAATCTTTGGAAATAGTAGTCTCCGGCGTAAATTTTTGCCTTTCTTACCCAGGCCTCGGCTTTATTTTCAGGCTCAGTATTACTTTCTGCCCGCATTCGGTCATTTTCTGAAGATTTAGAAAAAATATCAGCAATGAGTGTTGTCTTGCCGCCCGGCGCTGCGCACAAATCTAGGATATTTTCAGCTTCAAAATTTGAAGCAAGCTTTCCGACAAACTGCGAGGCCGGCTCCTGAAAATAAATCAAACCCTCTTCAGCAGGTTTTAAAAGGCTACTTACATCTTTGGCTACGAAAGAATCCGCAACTTCGGGATGGCTAAAAGTATCGGGTGGCGGAGTAAATCCTTTTTTCAACCCCTTGGCTGTAACCCTGAATGCAGTTTGCTGGCGTAAGTTTAGAGCTTTGGCAATCTCGACGGCTCTTTCAAAAGAGTAAGCCTCGATCCAACGCTCCAGCAGCCACCTAGGAAAAGATTCCAATACCGATATTTCTTCTACTTCATCCAGAAAATTCAGAGTAACTTCTTCTTCTATTGCTCGCCGCAGAATTGCGTTTACTTGAGCTTTAGCTGATTTTTTTCCGTATTTTTCTACTAACAGCACACTTTCATTGACTGCCGCATATTTTGTTATGCCAGTCATAAAAAGCAATTGATACAAGCCAAGCCGCAAAGCTGTTAAAACTTCTTGATCTTTTGGAAAGCGTGTTGAAAAGTGCTTTATAATGCAATCGAGATAAATTTTTTTTCTCAATACTCCGAGGGTGAGCTCATAAACCAGGCGCTTATCCTGCTGCGATAGCCTACCTGATCTTGCATCCAAAAGCGGCGCTGCAAATGCACCTTCCGTTTCGACACGGAAAAGTATCTCAAAGGCAGTAATGCGGGCTAGGGAAACCTTTCCCCGTTTGAAACGATGTTTTTTTTCTACAGATTTATCAGGCAAATTATTTTACAAATTCCGATAAGTAATCTTCAGCCAATCATTCGACAAAAACTTTTTTAGTTCATCGAAGAAAATTTGCACCCTTTCTCGATAATATGGCCGTTTAGAAAATCTTTGATGCTCATTACTTTTTTACCCTCTGGCTTAAGCTCTAAAACAGACAGGGCAGTATTGTGGCCGCAGCTTATAATCAACTGAGTTTTTGTGGCCACCAAAACTTCTCCAGGAGTTTCGATACTGTCGGTGGGTGCAATTTCAGAAGCCTTAACTAATGAAATTCTTTTTCCATTCAGAAAAGAAAAGGCTCCCGGAGATGGCTGCAAGCCGCGGATCCTGTTAATGATTTCAGATGCCCTGAGCGACCAATCAATCAAGCCATCCTCTTTTTTAAGGATGCGGGCATAGGTTGCTTCGGAGTGGCGTTGCTGCTTTGGTTCGATCTCAGGCAGTTTTTCAATAGTTTCTACAAGCAAATCACCTCCCAGTACTGCCAGCCTTTCCAAAAGCGTTACAGATGTTTCTTCCGAGCCTATTTCAACCTGTTTTTGCAAAAGGATGTCGCCTGTGTCAAGACCTTCATCCATAAGCATAGTAGTTACACCAGTTATAGTTTCACCATTGATTATCGCCCAATTAACCGGTGCAGCTCCTCGGTATTTTGGAAGCAGCGAAAAATGTACGTTAATGGCTCCATTGGGAAACGCTGTCAGATATTCTTTCGGGAGAATTTTTCCGTAGGCGACTACGACAGCCAAATCTGCCGAGAGGTTTCTAAACGTGTCAATTGATTGAGCGGGCCTTAATTTTTCAGGCTGAAAAACAGGTATTTTTCTTTCCAGCGCAAACTCTGCTGTTGGCGGCTTTTTTAGCTTTTGTCCCCTGCCGGCAGGACGATCCGGTTGAGCATATACCGCTACAATTTCATGTCCTGCTTCAATTAGTTTAAATAGAGAGGGCACTGCCGATGATGGAGTGCCCATGAAAACAATCTTCATTCGTTATCAAACAATTATTATCAATCAATTATTGAAAGGCAATACAGTGGCACTATTTCGACACGAATTGATTCAAAATTGATTCATTCTTGAGGTGTTCGATTTTGATACAAACCTGAAGTATTCACTTCAAAAGTTGAATCTTTACTGCAACTTAATGCCAAATGCATCTGCCATAACGTAGAAAATCCAGCTTTCTTCCATCGAGCCGCGTATGAGATCTGCATTCGGCCCTGTGGCAAAGATGGGCACGTCCTCGCCGCCATGAGTTTCCGAAGTGAGCGGAATTGCTGCTTGTTGCAGATATTCCGGATTTAATACTTCT
>DATLZX010000025.1:0-19102 GCA_035573795.1 Pyrinomonadaceae bacterium
TGGGCTATTCTGGCGGTATTATTGGTTCTGGCGGAAACCTTTACGCTCGGATTCGTGCTTTTGTGGTTTGGTTTGGGAGCGGCCGCAGCAGCACTGGTTTCTATAGCCGGTGGAGGCATTTTCTGGCAGATTGCAGTTTTCATAATTGTTTCGGGCGTTTTGACCGCACTTTCCAGGACGATTTTTTCCAACTATCTTCATCGTGATGAAAACCAGCTCAAAAGCGGGATCGAGGGTTTGCCGGGACAGATTGGTACTGTTTCGAGCCCTAGCCGTGGGGCGTTAAAAGAAGCGGCTGTCAGGGTTTACGGCTCGGTTTGGACTGCATATCCTGCTGACGGTGAAAGTACTTTTGCCGAAGGTGAAAAAGTAGAGGTAGTCAGTGTAAAGGGTTCCTCAATCTATGTCAGAAAGGTAGAACCGGCGGATAGAAATTGGCTGCAGGAAGAGGATAGGAAGTGGCTGCAGGATTAACGTATTTCGGCAGTGTCCTCTTCATCCAGAGGCTGCTCTGCGGTATCGTGGATATTGCCCATATCAAGCAGCTCGAGCTGAACGTCCTCGCCTTCCGGATTCGGAAGCCCGCTTCCGCTTAGTTTTGCTATAACGACGGTAATATTGTCTTCACCGCCGTTTTCATTCGCTTCCTTTATAAGTTCGACCGCGGCGTTCTGCAGGGCTTCGATATTTTCGGTAATTATTGCCTGGATTCTGGCAGCGCTGACCTTATTCGAAAGCCCGTCACTGCAAAGCAGCAAAACATCGTTTTGGCAGGGCGAAAGCCTGGCCGCAACAGGATAGATCTCGTTCAATGCGCCCAGAGCCTGTAGGATTACATTTTTCAAAGTGTGGTTTTCGGCTTCTTCCGGTGAAATCTGCTGGGCATCTATAAGCTGCTGCACCAGGGATTGATCTTTTGTAACCTGATAGATTTTGCCATCGCGGATCAGGTAAGCCCTGCTGTCTCCAACCTGTACGACGTCAACGCCTTGATTAGTGAGCCCTACGCCTGTAAAAGTGGCTCCCATACCCTGGAATTGCGAGTCTGATTTACCGTGATGATGTATTACGGAGTTGGCGTAAAGCGTTGCGCTGTATAGCCTGGAGATCAGATCATAGCTTTGGTTTTCCGGCGTTAAAGTGGCATCGGTATCCGTGCCAAGCAGTTTTTCCGAAACGCTTTCGACAGCCATTTTACTTGCAACTTCACCGGCCAGCGCCCCGCCCATACCGTCAGAAACCGCAATTACGATTCCATTGTCGTCAACCTCAAATGTTTGAGATTCTACAACGAATTCGCCGGCTTCGGGTGAAAGTGTCCATGCGCGTCCCTTTTTGATATTGAGCAAAAGGTAATTATCCTCATTGCCGCGTCTTACCCGGCCGACATGTGATGTAGCATGGATTTCGACTGTGTACATAAATGGCTGTTAAAGCTGATTTGCCGGGGTTTTACCGTGTTAAAAGATAGTTCACAAAAAAGGTGTTTATTATAAAAAGAACCCGGTCAAATGCTCAAAGCTTTATCCAAATCTTCTATTATATCGTCAATGTCCTCTATTCCTACCGATATTCTAACCAAACCGTCAGTAATGCCAAGCCGGTTGCGTACTTCAGCCGGAACCGAAGCGTGGGTCATAGTGGCAGGGTGAGAAATCAAGGTTTCTACACCGCCCAAACTTTCGCCAAGAGTACAAAGTTTGACGTTTTCCAAAACTTTTTTTGCATTATCCAACGAGCCGGTTTCAAAAGAGACCATCCCGCCAAAGCCTTTCTGCTGTCTTAGTGCGAGCTCATGCTGCGGATGGTGCGGCAGCCCCGGATAGTAAACCTTTTGCACTTTTGGGTGCTCGTCAAGAAAAGAAGCAACTGCCCGTCCGTTTGTGTCATGAGCCTGCATTCTAAGAGCTAGTGTTTTCGTACCGCGTAGCACCAGGAAGGAATCGAATGGCGAGAGAATGGCTCCAACGCTATTTTGAACAAAAGCGATCCAGGCCGCGTCCTGCTCATCATTGAGTGCAACAAAGCCGCCCACGCTGTCCGAATGCCCGTTCAGATATTTGGTGGTAGAATGTACAACGATATCAACCCCGAACTCGAGCGGCCTTTGAAAATAAGGCGAAAGAAAGGTGTTGTCGCAAACTACCTTTGCACCGCGTTGGTGTGCAGCGGCTGATACAGACTGAAGGTCTGTAATCGTCATAACAGGATTTGTCGGCGTTTCGACAAATACCATTTTAGTGTTTTTGTGAAAGGAAGCCTCAAGCGCGGTCAGATCCGTTGTATCAACCAAATCGAATTCGATTCCCCTGCGGGAAAGGATTCTGTCGAAAAGCCTGAATGTTCCGCCGTAGGTATTGTGCCCGAGCAGGACGTGATCTCCGGCCGATACAAGATGCATTACCGCATCTATTGCAGCCATTCCTGAGGAAAAAGCAAAGCCGAATTTTGCTCCCTCGAGCGCGGCTATGTTTTTCTCGAGCGCGAGCCTGGTGGGGTTCTGCGTTCTGGCATATTCGAAGCCCTTGTGTTTGCCAAGCCCTTCTTGTGCGTAAGTGGATGTCTGGTAAATCGGCACACTCACGGCGCCGGTTGCAGGGTCGGGCTCATTTCCGGCATGTATTGCAATTGTCGAAAAACCCATAGATCTGAAAATCGTGGGAAAGCAGATTGGAATCTCAACCTCTAAAATTTAATTACCATAAAAAGCGAGCCCGAAGCCGATTTTTATGACAATTTATGGTATCTATTCAATATATAAATTGCAAACCACTCAGCGGATAAATTGCAAATAACCCCTGTTGCATAGCAGTTATTTTTCTTTATGCTATGGAATTTCAGTTTGTTTGCGGCAGCGGTGGGCTTGGCAGAAATTATGTGGCTATCGGCTACATTTTCACAAAGCGGGCAGGTGAGTTTCACAAAGCGGGCAGGTGAGTTGAAAATCTTAACTCCGGCAGCCAACGGCTTTGGCTCTCATCAGCAAAAACAATCCCGAAGAAAATCCCGCAGAATAAGAACCGGAATCGAACTCTTGAATCAAAATTGGGCCAGTTTTGGGAAAAATGGGAAAGCCTGTTCGCGTTTGTTTTCAAACGAAGCGATTTTATCGGCATTTTTGAGTGTAATCGCTATATCGTCCAGGCCATTGAGCAGCCGTTGGCGATGATGCTCTGAAATCGTAAATGAAAGGTTGAAGCCGGCGGCAGTTATCGAGCAGCTCTCGAGATCTACGGTAACCAAAAAATCAGGATCGCCCGAGACGATAGAGAGCAGTTTATTTACAATTTCATTTGGCTGGGTAATCGGCAAAAGCCCGATTTTAAGGCAGTTAGCATAAAAAATGTCTGCAAAACTCGGGGCGATGATTACCCTGAAGCCGAAATCTTCAATAGCCCAGGGAGCATGCTCCCGCGATGAGCCGCAGCCGAAATTTGCGCCCGCAATCAATATACTGGCTTGAGAGTATCTGGGATCGTTCAGCACAAAGTCGGGTTTCGGATTCCCGTTTTCATCATATCGCCAGTCATAGAAAAGATATTTACCGAAACCGGCCCGGCCGACGTGTTTCAGGAATTGCTTCGGCATGATCTGGTCGGTGTCAACGTTTGCCAACGGTATCGGCGCACATTTTCCGCTATGTTTAGTAAATGGTTGCATTTTGGCTTTTATCGGATTCTTGAAGAAATTCCCTTACATCTACGAAATGTCCGGCGATCGCAGCAGCGGCAGCCATTGCAGGACTTACAAGGTGGGTTCGCCCGCCGCGCCCCTGGCGGCCTTCGAAATTTCTATTGCTGGTCGAAGCGCATCTTTCGCCCTCGCCCAGAACGTCATCATTCATCGCGAGGCACATAGAGCAGCCTGCAAAGCGCCACTCAAAGCCTGCTTCAATAAATGTCTCTGCGAGGCCTTCTGCCTCAGCCTGTTTCTTTACCTGCATCGAGCCCGGAACAACCATGGCCTTTACGGCGGGTGACACCTTACGGCCCCGGACAACGCTTGCCGCAAGTCGCAGGTCTTCGATCCTGGAGTTTGTGCAAGAGCCGATAAATACGCGGTCAATTTCGATTTGCGAGATTTTTTGCCCTGCCCGGAGGTTCATATATTCCAAAGCTCTTTTGTAAGAGTCTCGTTTAATTTCATCCTGAATCAAATCAGGATCGGGAACCTCGCCTGATATACCGGCGGACATCTCTGGTGAGGTGCCCCAGCTTACCATAGGCTCCAGCTCAGAGGCCTGAATGTTTACTACAGAATCGAAGTCGGCAGCTGAATCGCTTTTCAGACCCTTCCAATACTCTGCGGCTGCCCGCCATTTATCATCTTTTGGGGCATATTGTCTGCCGCTGAGATAATCAAACGTTACTTCATCAGGCGCAATGAGGCCGGCACGAGCTCCGGCCTCTATGCTCATATTGCAGATCGTCATTCTCGATTCCATTGAAAGCGCCCTTATCGCTTCTCCGGCATACTCTATGACGTAGCCGGTAGCCCCGGCAGTTCCGATCTTATTTATGAGGGCAAGTATAAGGTCTTTTGAAGTAATGCCATGAGCAGCCCGGCCTTTGAAGTTGACCAGCATATTACGGCTTTTTTCTACCCAAAGCGTTTGAGTGGCAAAAACATGCTCTACATCACTTGTGCCGATACCGAATGCAAGCGCGCCGAATGCTCCGTGTGTCGAGGTGTGAGAATCACCGCATACGATAGTCATTCCCGGAAGAGTAAGCCCCAGCTCAGGGCCGATTACATGGACAATACCCTGAAAAGGGGAATCAAGGCCGAAATGTCGGATGCCAAATTCCCGGCAGTTTTCGCTCAGAAGCTTCACCTGGCGGTCGGCCATCTCATCGGCAATAGGCAGAGAGCGGCTGCGTGTTGGTATGGCGTGGTCAACCGTTGCAACGGTCAGATCAGGCCGGCGGACTCTGCGTCCGGACATTCTCAGGGAATCGAATGCCTGCGGCGAAGTAACTTCGTGAATCAAATGCAGGTCAATATAAATAAGCGTGCGGCCGGACGGCTCGGAATAAATCGTGTGCGATGAAAAAATTTTGTCGTAAAGCGTACTCATTGAAACTGCGGATTATTTTAACGAGTCGAAAAAGTAACTATCCAGCGCCAAGCCGGTGAAAAACCATAGAAGATGATAGATCACCAGTTTCAAAGTAAAAAATCTTAATCAGCCAGCCGAAAAGTTTTAATTTGAAGAAGTGCCGGCAGCCTCTTTTGCATTCAGATTTTCAATCATAAATTGGCCGATTTGTTCTGCCATTTCATCGGTTGTACAAAAATTGCCGTTTATTGCGATATCAGCAGTTTTGAGTCCGCTTGATAAAGCCTGCTCTATCGCCAGCTCAATGGATCTTGCGGCTAATTCATTTTCCAAAGTGTGCCTGAAAAACATCGCTGCAGAGGCAATGGCACCGATCGGATTTGCTTTATTCTGTCCGGCAATGTCCGGTGCTGAACCATGCACGGGCTCGTAGATTGCAGTTTTGCCGCCAAGTGTTGCCGAAGGGAGCATGCCCAATGAGCCTGTCAGGACGGCAGCTTCGTCCGAAAGAATGTCACCGAATAGATTTTCTGTAAGTATTACATCGAACCGCTTTGGCCTGGTTACAAGATGCATGGCGCAGGCATCAACATAGAGGTGCTCCAGAGTTACATCCGGATAAGATTTGGCAACTTCGCTGACTGTCGCCCTCCAAAGCTGTGATACTTCGAGAACATTCGCCTTATCAACCGATGTTACAAACTTTCGGCGATCGCGGGCGAGGCGAAACGCAAAATGTGCGATCCGCTCGATCTCGCTAGTTGTATAGGCCATCGTGTTAAAAGCGCGTCTGCCGCCGGGAGGTTGACTGGTTGCTTTTGGATTTGCCAAATCATCACTTTTTGAAAGGGCCGGATTGTTTTGCCAATCGGCAGCCGATTCAAAGCCGCGGGGATCCCCAAAATAAAGGCCGCCTAACAGTTCGCGAACGATCAAAAGATCGGTTCCTTCGAATATTTCTCTTTTGAGCGGCGATGCTTCAAGCAAAGCAGAATAAGCACGAGCCGGCCTAAGGTTTACAAATCCTCCTGTTAAAGCGCGCAGGCGAAGAAGGCCTGCCTCAGGCCTTTTTTCAGGCTCGAGGTTATCGCATCTTGGGTCGCCAACTGCTCCGAGAAACACTGCATCTGAAGCGCTGATTTTTTCAATGGTTTCATCGGGCAAGGGGCTTCCGGTTTCAAATATAGCCTCGGCTCCGATTTTTCCATAGGAAAATTCGATTGCTAAGCCAAGAGCGTCAGCAGCAGTTTGAATGATTTTAACAGCAGCTGATGTTACTTCCGGCCCGATGCCGTCTCCGGGAAGAATAAGCAGTTTTATCATCAATCAAAAAAAGTACAAAAGATTATTGTAGTAAATTTCAAGGATAAAGGGATTAGTTAAATATCCAATTAAAGTTCTTATAAAGTTCTTGAATCGGAGCCGAAAAGAAAATCAATCCATAGCTCCAAACATTTGCAGCTATCAAGCAGACTGTGATTCTAAAGCTTGTATTCCCAAAAAATAAAAGCAGAGGCTATTTTTAGAGCCGATCCAAAAAACAGAGGCTCCTGCAGCGCAAAATGTTTATTGAGCTCAATATTCAGTCATTGCTCGAGATTAGATCAGGCAGCGGCGGCCGCATCATTTTGAGATGAAATCAAGCCGATCAGATCCTGATCGTAGATATTTTTCTTTTTGTCAGCCAAAGAAATAAATTTGTTATAGAGTCCTTCGATTTCGTCTTTATCGGGTTTGTAACCGAGTTCAGAGAGCTTTGCGAGCAGTGCATGGCGGCCGGAGTGTTTACCCAAAACAATGTCGGATTTAGGGGCGCCGACGGATTCCGGCGTCATTATTTCATAACAAAGCGGGTTGCTAAGGACGCCATGCTGATGAATGCCGGCCTCGTGAGCAAAGGCATTTCTGCCGACGATAGCTTTGTTCGGCTGAACGCCAAAGCTGATTACCGAACTTAAGAGTTTGCTTGCCGGATAAAGTTGCTTGCTGTCAATGTTGTGGCCAATGCCAAAATGATCTGCCCTTACAATCAAGGCCATCGCAATTTCTTCAAGAGCTGCATTGCCTGCACGCTCACCGATTCCGTTTATAGTGCACTCTACCTGCCGCGCACCGGCCTCGATGGCGGCTAGTGTATTGGCAACAGCAAGCCCAAGGTCATTATGGCAATGAACGCTGATAATTATATCTGACGCAGCAAAACGTTCGACGATATCTTTTACAAGCGAGGCCATTTCTGTAGGTGTGCAATAGCCAACAGTGTCGGGGATGTTCAGTGTTTTTGCACCGCTTTCTACAGCCGCATCCAAAACCTTATAAAGAAAATCCCGGTCGCTTCTGGTTGCGTCCTCGGCAGAGAACTCAACATCGTCGGCCAGATTTGCTGCAAGTGTTACGCCACGGCGAGTCATTTCGAGGACTTCTTCCCGGGATTTTTTAAGTTTGTATTCCAGGTGGATGTCAGAAGTGGCTACGAATGTATGAATACGCGGAATTGCTGCTGATTTAAGAGCTTCTGAAGCGCGGATGATATCGCCATCCAGAGCCCTTGCAAGCGCGGCTACTTTTGTTTGTTTGATTTCAGAAGCAACAGCTTTTACTGATTCAAAGTCGCCTTCGGACGCAATCGGGAAGCCGGCCTCGATAATATCAACCCCCATTACCTCCAGATGTCTTGCAATCCGAATCTTTTCTTCAAGGAACATGGAGCAGCCGGGAGATTGCTCGCCATCGCGCAATGTCGTATCGAAAAAAATTATTTTATCCGTCATTTCATTCACCTAAATTTAACAAGTCATTCAAAGCTGCCTTTGAAAGAAAAATTCCCGATCGGTAGACTTAGTGTATTTATTAATAATATTTAGCCAAGAGAAACAGTTTGCAGCGAAGCCAGAAAAATTGCCTTAAGTTGGGATATTAGAAATCGCATATGGCAAAGTCAATATTATCATTTACAATTTTCTATAAATATTTATAATAGTTAAATAATCTACAAAGGTCTGTCGAAAAACCAGAAACTATCAAAAGGGGATAATTCATTTTCAGAAATGGACATCAATCAACTAGAAGTGCTGATTGCAGTTGCCAGAGAAAAAAGTTTTTCAAGGGCAGCGGACGCATTGGGAAGGACTCAGCCGGCTATCAGCCAGGCAATCCGACGGCTCGAGCAGGAAGTCGGCGAAAAGCTATTCGACCGTTCTTCAAAAGACGGGACGCTTACTGCCGCCGGAAAAGTTCTTCTTGAACATGCCAGGCAGATGATTTACCTCAGGCAGGCCGCAGTTTCATCACTGCGGGAAATGAAAAACCTGCAAAATGGCAAGGTTACTTTGAGTGCAAACGAACACACGGTTTTTTATCTTTTGCCGATTATCGCCGAGTTTCATAAAAGGCATCCATTGATCAAGGTTGAAGTGCAGAGAGGGGTTGCCAGCAGGATACCTGATCAAATAACCGCGCGTGAGGTCGAGCTGGGAGTGGTTTCATTTCGGCCAACGGATACGGCGGTCAAATCAATATCGGTTTACGACGACCAATTGGTCCTGATAGTTTCGCCCGGTCACACATTGGCAAACCGCGGTGTTGTTTCAATTACCGAACTCGGAAATGAAAGCTTTATTGCGCATAATGCCCCATCGCCTTATAGAAAAAGCGTTATCGAAACTTTCGAGAGATACGATACAAGATTGAATATTTCGGTTGAACTCCTCTCGCTGGAGGCAATCAAAAGGCTCGTAGAAACTGGAATCGGCATTGCTCTGGTTCCGAAACTTTCTGCCAAAGCCGAAATTGACAGCGGACGGCTTGCAGGCCTTTCAGTCCGCGAAATGAAGCTTGAAAGAAAGCTGCATATCATCTATAAACGCAATGCGGTTTTATCGCATGCTGCGCAGGAATTTTTAAAAATCGCCAGGGAATTTGCTGAAAACCACTGAAAAGAAAAGGCTTTTCCTTTAATTCAGGCTATTTTAGGCCTGTAAAAATAGGAGGTATAAACCCTTAATAGAGCTAAGAGCCCGGGCAACAGTTAACATAAAATTTTACCGCCGGCTCGTAAAATTTCTTTCATTAAAAGAATCGAAAAGGATACAATACTTGAAATCCTCACAGTGGTTTTCCCTTTCAGAAATATTTGACAGTCCGATAATTAACCATCGGGAAAGTTATTTTAAGGACGGATAAAATGTTCCAACAATTTACTCTCGGCATTGAAGAAGAATTCCAGATCGTTGACCCTGTAACAAGAGAACTGAAATCACATGTTTCTGAAATGCTGGCAGAGGGCAAGCTCCTGCTTGGGGAAAAAATCAAGCCCGAGATGATTCAATCAATGGTCGAGGTTGGGACGGGGGTTTGTGCAAATATTCAAGAAGCTCGCGAAGATTTGACCAAGCTCAGATGCATTATATCAGGGCTTGCCAAGCGAAAGGGGCTTGCTGTAGTGGCTGCCTCAACGCATCCTTTTTCAAAATGGTCAGAGCAGGAGATCTACGAAGGCGACCGATATAAACTGCTGGTAGATGAGCTGCAGATGGTTGCAAGGAGCCTATTGATTTTCGGGCTTCATGTGCATGTCGGGGTTGAAGACCGCGACCGCCGAATCCACATAATGAATGCTGCAAGGTATTTTCTGCCGCATGTCCTTGCCCTGAGCACTTCATCTCCATTTTGGCTTGGGTTCAACACCGGCCTTAAATCCTATAGATGCGAGGTTTTCAAGAAATTTCCCCGAACGGATATCCCGGACCATTTCGATTCCTATCAGCAATTTGAGAGTTACGTCCAGCTATTGGTGAAAATGAATTGTATCGAGGATGGAACGAAAATCTGGTGGGACATCCGCCCTCATCCTAAATTTCCCACACTGGAATTCAGGATTTGCGATATCCCTACACGAGTTGACGATACGATCGCAATTACTGCGTTGTTCCAGGCTATAGTAGCCAAGCTGAACTCACTTATAGAGAAAAACCTCGGGTTCAGGCTTTATCACCGGCGGCTGATTCAGGAAAACAAATGGCGAGCTATACGCTACGGACTCGATGGTAAACTGCTGGATCTGGGTAAACAGAAAGAAGTGCCATGCCGCGACCTGATTCATGAGTTGATAGAATTTGTTGACGATGTGCTGGACCCGCTAGGCTCGAGGAAGGAAGTCGAGCACATCTACAAAATACTGGAGCGCGGCACATCTGCGGACGAGCAGTTAAGAGTTTTCCGGGAAACCGACGGAGACCTTACCGCGGTTGTTGACCTTTTAATGCAAAATACTTTAGAGAATGTCCCGGATTACTGCTTTGACTAAATCAGGTTTGTTAAATCACTCTAAGTTGATCCCGCATAAACCGAAGGGGCAAAACGGTTTATATGTTTGAAATTATCGGCTTTAAGAAACTGAGGTGAGATTTACGTAGGTTGATCCGGAATATTAAAATTTAACTGAAATTGTACCCCTCCAGAAATTTACTCCTGCGAAATTGCTTATCCATCTAAATGCTCCTTAAATAAACCACTAAATCACGCAAGAAATCTGAATCAGCATTCTAAGAATGATTTTGGGTCAGAGAAACTTCTGTTTGAATATACTTTGCGCACGACAAGTGTTTAACAATATAAAAAATTGTTGCATTTCTTTTAAACAAATGGTAAAACAAATTTGGCAGACAATATCTGCCGACATTGTTTATTTTTGAGATTGGTCAGTTAACTTCCACTTTTTCAAGTATTTACCGCACCCAAAGATAATTTGTGAACAGACAATTAAAGACGTTATTTATGCCAAAGCTTGGCAAGGCAGAATTTTGTAGTTTGAGCCGGCAGCAGCGAGGATTTTCTGTAGCGGAGCTGTTGGTAGTCCTGTCAATCATCGCCATTATGGCCGTTGTTTCAGTGCCATACATTGTGAACTATACGCGGATGTATCAGAGCGAAGTACAGGCGACCAAGGTAATGGACATCATGCGTGAGACGAGCCAGCTTGCGCTTACCAGGCGGAGAACTTACCGAATGGAAATAGACGTTACGGATAACCAGTTGAAGATCATTGATGAAAATGGCAGCAATCCTGACCTGCTGGTCAAATCCATCCCGCTGGAATCGCCGGGAACGCTTAGACTCGATGCCGCACCGCAAAGCATCAATCGCCCGGATCCCCCAAACTATCCGCTTGCAGTTTTCGCAGTAGATGGAACGGGACATCTAGCCAGCGGGCAACCGGTAATAGGGCACAGGGTCTGGGCAATCAGGTTCAAAAGCGACGGCTCAGTTGTTAATAACGGCAATACTCCTGTTAGCGCAACATTATTCATTTACCCTGTTACATCTCCCAGCAGCGATGTTCCGACCGATCGCAAGCAGGTGAGAGTGGTTACGATCTACGGCGGAAGCGGCGCTGTACGGTATTGGAAATTCAACGGGACGAGTTTTGCAGCTAGCTGATTGCAAATTCGGCTGCACTACAAGTGTTTTAATGCATTGGATGATTTTGGACGAATTACTGCCGGGCATTTTTATTCTAGTTCGATGCCAAAGCATATGAAATAAACATATGAAAGAAGATTTTAGGTTAAGAGAGCAAGCGGGTTTTTCTTATATCGAGGTGATGGTGGCAATGGTCATCCTGATGGTAGGGATACTTGGTGTCATGGCTGCCATCTCCGGCTCTGTGCTTATGTCTCGCGGACAACAGCAGCAATTAACAGCGAGACATATTGCAGCAACTACGATGGAATCCATCATGTCTGCAAAAGAGACAGATCCAAGCCGGCTCGGCTGGAAGTCTATCGGGAATGTCGGCAGCAATCCTGATGAAAACGGTGTTCCGCAGGGAGTTTTCGTAAATGGCTACGTACAGGTTTTGAGCGGTGCTGGCCCGGACGAGGTTTTGGGCACTGCAGATGACAACGGGCCGGCAATTAATGGCTTTTCGCGCAAGATAACTATAACGGATATCTGTGATCCGGATCGGCCTTCGCAGAATTGCCCTCAACCTGGCAATTGGGCTGTAAGGATGCGCTCGGTTGAGGTAAGAGTCAGGTACGTTGTAGGTAACTCGACCCGTGAAGAAGTACTTCGGACAATTTTGACGGACTATTCCGTAACCAATTGATAATTTAATTATGCAAAATATTGAAAACAAACAGGATTATTTGTTGCATCAGGGGCAAAAGCAAAATGAATCCGGTTTTTCATTGATCGAGCTGATGGTCTCGATCGTTCTCTTTTTGATCATCACAGGTGCAATTTTTGGTGTGCTGAATGCCGCAAGGTTGAGCCGCTCGACGGTAAACAAAGAAGTCGAACTTTCAAAAACCGTACGGGTGGGGATGAATCTTTTGGGACGTGATACATACAATGCTGGTTTCGGCTATCCATTGACAACGACAGTAGTTTTGCCTGACAACCGCCTTTCTACGCTGCTTGGTATTCCGAACGATTACGATACTACCCGCGATACTGTTCCGCCGATAATTGCCGGCAATAATATCAATATAAACAACCTCAATCCGACGCCAAACACAAAGACCGATCAGGTAACTTTCATGTTCAAGGATTCTAGCTTCAATCTCATCGGGCCGACGGGCAGCCAGGTTTCGGCCCCTCTCAGCATCAATGCCGCAACTACCAATGTTGCCGGCATAGATGAGATCGTGCCTCTTTCCGGCAGCAACTCTGCCTGCAGGATAAATGACATCTACCTTGTTGTTGGCAATACCGGAGCAACGATCGGCGTAGCTACAGGCTTGAGCGGCTCCAACAAAGTACAGTTTGCTAACGGCGATTTGCTTGGATTTAACCAAACAGGGTCATCGGGGCCACTTCGTGGAATAACTGTTCCGGCAAGCCTGCAGCGCATAAAAATGGTTACCTATTTTGTAACTTCTGATGGTGTGCTTACTCGCAGGGAATATGCAAACGTGCCCCCGCCAGCCACCGCATATGTAGATGAACCTTTGGTTTACGGTGTGGAAGATTTTCAGATCAAGTATGTAATGGATGACGGAACGGTTTTGGATAATCCAAGCTCAGGTGCTGACGGCATTGCCGGGACGATAGATGATGACGCAGCGCGTATGATGGCCGTCAGGCAGGTAAGGTTCACTATAAACGCCCGCAGTTGGGAAACTGATGGAACTGGCTCACCTTACAGGGTTTCTTTAACAAGCGTTTTCAGTACCAGAAACCTTGGCTATGACGCCAATTGATGTTTTTAGAAAAATCGCTTTTCGAGTTTGTATCCAGAGAAAAAAAGATCGAGTTTCACCAGAGTTTAAATTAACGAGGCATTAAAAACAGCCATAAAAAAACTGCATAAAAGTTGATTGAATAAAAAGGCATTTGTTTGAGGTAATTATGACATCGAATACTTCGCTAAAAAGCAGTGAATCCCTAATAAAATCTGACCAGAAAGGATCAGCTCTTATAATTGCACTGTTCGTACTTGCACTTGTCGGGGCGTTTGCTGCACTGGCGCTCACACGAACGGCTACCGAAGCTGCCGCAATGGGTAACGAGGCGGCAGAAGCCAGAACTTTCTATGCGGCGCAGGGCAGCCTGGAAATGATGACGCGAAACTTCAACAAGATTTTCGAGAGAAAACTTTCGCCAACTACAACCGATCTGGACAAGGTCAGGGATGGGGCCAACAACCCCGGGCTTTCTACATCAATGGGCGGCCAGTACACTTTTTTTCAGGAAGTAGATCAGACCTCAAATAGCCGAGCGGAAACGCTTCAGGGCGGTCCGTATTCCGGGCTTTATGCTCTAAGGGACAACTGGCGCCTGCGTACTACTGCTACCGATACTATCACAGGTACTCAGGTGCAATTAACCCGTAACATCCTGAATAACCGTATTCCGATTTTTCAGTTCGGCGTTTTCTATGAAGATGATTTGGAGCTGTTCCGCCCGCCGCTTTTCAGCTTTGGTGGAAGAGTGCATTCTAACAGGCATTTCTTTATCTCGCCAGGAACGGAAGGTGTATATTTCGATTCCAGGGTAACAGCGGTCGGTGAAATCGTAACTCAAACCTGGAGAAACGGAAATACCAGCGACAGTGCCAATAACGCAACTTACATAAAAAATGCTTCAGGGGTTTTCAAACAGTTTCTGCCTACTTATGGAAGCGTTTTGAACGGAACACCGAATGTTTTTGCATCGGATCCGGACCTTCCGCCAAGCAAGGTAAATCCAAATTTCAATAGTCAGACCAGTATTTTCGACGGCAATATAGCCGCTCACGTAAAGCCGCTCAAGCTGCCGCTTAAAGTAGGCGACAATGTGGACCTTATAGAGATGATCCGACGCGGTAAGCAGTCCCCGGGAGTAACTCCGGGAGATTACTTTACCGGCCCTGCGGATACAGACATTCTCAGGTCAGAAAGATTCGCAAACAAGACGGGAATCAGGATCTCTTTGGCTGACAGCAAGTTGAAACTCCCGGGCTGCGCCGCTACGCCAACAACAGCAGTTACGGGAAAATGCGGCGTACGATTGGATGGCTACATTGACGGCCTCGGCGGGAATCCAAATGTTTCTGATACCGTGATTGCTCTAAGGGCTCGCGGATATCAGCCTAAATCCATGAAGTTGTCCACGACAGATGCCGGATTCAATTACACGCCAACACGGGTAAATGGCGAGCGGTTATATACCGGAGGCTCGAGGGAAGTCTGGATCAAGATCGAGACCGTTAAAACAAATGCCGCAACCGGTGCCATCGAGACCGAGGATATTACGGAAGATATACTGAGCCTTGGCGTGACTGAGCAGCCAGAGACATGGTCGAATTTTCAGATATCAGGTTATGATCATACCCAGCCGAATAATTGCGTTACGACCGGATGCAACCTGGTTGCAACTACACCGCAACCTGCTTCTACCGGAACTGACAGCAGGTCAATTATCAAAATACAGAGATTTCTAATTCCAGGGCCGACCGTCCCGTCGAATCCTTCGGGTACGCCAAGATATGTAACCCAGTTGTCCGGCTCTTCAACCGGCGAAAATTACAGCGTTGTAGTCAGGTATAGCGGGGCTGACTCAACTAAAGTAGCAGCGGGCTGTGCAAGCGGTTGCACAATTTCAAACCCCGATCCGAATAGCAGCCCGGAAAATTTTGCTCACCTCAAATTGGCAAAGGTTGGCTCCTCATCTTTTGACAAAGCGATAGTGCCGTTTCCTATCGAGATGTTCGACACCCGTGAGGGTGAGTATTATGATGAGGCGAGTACTACTTATTATCCAAATACTTACTGGGACAATCCGTCGGGAACACCGCGAAAGCTTTCACGCAATGGCGTTCTGAGCATGATTGATATAGACGTAGCAAACCTGCGACGCTTTCTCCGTGGAGACTTCGATGGACTCTTTCCGTTAGATACCCTGTTTGCTATTTCAAAAGGGCGAGGGCTCAGAGCAAGCGATATCCCTGACCAGGCTGGCTGGGTAGTTTATTTTTCAGATCGCCGCGGCGACCAGGACTTCGATGGCGAGTTCGACATGGAAGACATCTATGGCAACAGCCCCGGCAATGACGGCGTGATCCAGAAAGGTGAGGATGTAAATGGAAACGGTTTGCTCGATATGCTGACGACAAACCTCTCATCCGCTAATTATGAGGCAGCACGCTACAGGGATGACACTGTTTATCCTGATGCTGCTGCAGTAAATGATCACAAATATTACCGCCGCGGCGTCAGGCTGATCAATGCGGTAGTTTTGCCCGGTATTTATGATTCAGCAAATCCTTCTAATACAAAGGGCTTTACATTTGCTTCGGAAAATGGAGTTTATGTAAAAGGAAATTTCAATGCGCAGGGAGTGGGTACTGTTCCTTCGACCGGTAACACGCCTTATAATCAATATCTGCCATTCGATACTCCTTTGCACATTCCATCCTCGATAGTTGCTGACGCTGTTACGATACTTTCCAACAGTAAATACGATAACAACTCAGCCGGTGCGGCGGTTAGTGGCTATTACGATGGGTGGAATGATGGAGAAAGCTTTGCCTATCCATACAACAAGGATCGCTCCGGAACTGCAGACGGACGCGTGGCGACCACTACACAGATCCGCTTTGCAATGATCGCCGGCGATACGATAGCCAGTCTGCAGGCTTCGCCCAACCAGGGAGGCATCTCGCCGCGTCTGAATGGCGGCGTTCACAATTTCAAACGCTTTCTGGAAGATTGGAGTGGTAAGAGGCTCGATTATGCAGGCTCATTGATAAACCTTTTCAACTCCAGAAACAATAATGGATCATTCAAATGCTGTAATACAGTTTATGATCCGCCGCGGCGTAATTGGGTGTTCGACAGTACGTTCCTCGACCCGACGCGGCTACCGCCCGGTTCGCCCTTCTTCCAGTATGTGCAGACAACCGGTTTTGAAAGGACGAATGATTAAACCAAAGCAGACAAGCCAGATGGCTAACTGTTAAATGCAGGGCCACCGGTCACCTGTTCAGCAAACAGTAAAATGCCCCGAAAGCAAAGCGGGGCATTTTTGCTGTTGTGGCTTGTATTAGGCTTTATTTCTGATGCTGTAGGGCTAGCTTTAGAAAGTTTTCGAAAAGCAGGCGGCCATCTTTTGATTCATTTGGATGTTCCCAGCGCGTAGGATTACGTGACCAGTCTTCGAATGATTTTTCCAGATGGAATTGGACTGAATAAATCAACTGGCCGTCGCTGCGGCGGACCATCATCTGGTTTCGGCAAAGATAGGACGTCGCAAGCAGATGAAAACCTTGAGGAACTCCAACTACCTGGATCCCGTGGTTTTGCCATACGCGGAGGATGTTTTTTCTGCGGGTATATTTTTGCCAGCGCCAATCGTTGCGGTCATCTATCCCTTCGAATATCGGATCTGTTGTATCAACGATCTTTATGAAACGGTATTGATATTCAATCAGGCGGTCGTTTCGCTTAGCCGCGGGCGGTTGGTTATCGAGCGTTGTAAGCTCGCTTCCAAACGACTTTGCAACAAGCTGATGCGAGCCGCAGATGGCAAGAACCGGTATTTTAGTCTCTTTGATAAAAGACCTGAAGCTGTCTAATTGCGGAACGGAGTAGTAATCAAAATCACTGTAGGTGCCGCTCATTACGATGGCATCAGGCCTCCAATCGCTGGCGGCTTCGGCGATTTCGGACAGGTGAACTGTCAAGGTTTTCGGCTGGCGCACGAGCCTGATTACATTCTGTGCAATGTTGTCACAGGCAAGCGATGAGATTTTTCTTTCGAAAGAAAGGCGGGACTTGACATCTTGTCCGAGCTCATTTTTTGCAACCTCGGATAAATCCGTGGCGTAGCGGAGCAGGCAGTTTACGATCAGCACTCGAATGCTTTCAATGCGCTTTGGAATAGGCTCGAAGTCGCAGTACTGCCGCTCGGAGAAAAGAGAAGTCGGCTCGGCGGCCTTTGGTTTAACTTGTGGAATGAAGTCTCGCATTTATGAGCCAAAATATCACATTCGCTATACAAGCCTTGAATAAAGGCGTATCCGATTATTATAGCAAAACGGATTCGACGTAAAAATATCTAATCGGCCCTATTCAGCCTATCGTTTAAGTCTCCTTGTCGGTGTATTGAATTCAGGCATCAAATCGCCTGGGCCGATTTTTTCTATTTCCGCCCTTAAGCCTGAGATTATTTTTGTTCTGATTCTTGGAGGGTGATTGTTAAGGATGAGCAAGAGCCTCTGCCAGGAAGTTTCCAGTTCGTCGGCAATAAGAGAGATTTTAGTAATGTCATAGGGAACGGCGACTTCTCGACAGCCGATTCTGGCAAAAACAGATAAATATCTGGCTGTAGCCAGATCGGGACAAAAAATTCGGCTTCGTCCTACCTTGAGGTCAATACCGAGTAGTGTATGCAATATGGTTGCTTTATTTTCTTTTTGAGGTACGGGTAGAGTAATGCGGCGGGTACGCCCCTGCCGCACCCTCTTGAGGTAAATTTCGCTTATCCAATTATCTGTAAAATCTTTGCGGATTTGCTCGAGGGTAACCAAGTCTTTTTTCGAGCCCATTTCGATATTTTTGACAAAAGGATTGTTAATAGACTAATTATTTTTTCATTATTATCGCCTGGGGAGCATTTGAAAAACTCTCAATAATCCGGCTTGAGAAAATGCCCAGGTACAACACGCCGACGGCCGTAAAAATAAGCGCTGCGGCAAGTGGCAGCGAAACTTTGGGTTCGGCCCAATCAGCCGTACGCTCACGGAAAAACATTACAACGATTAAGCGAAGGTAATAGTAAGCAGAAATGGCTGTATTGATCACTGCGGCCACAACGGCGACTGCAAGCAGGGGGTTCCCAGCCTCGAGTGCGGGTCGAAATACCAGCACCTTGCCTATAAATCCGGCAGTAAGCGGCATTCCGAGCAGGCTCAGCATGAAAAGCGAAAGCGTGAAAGATATCAGCGGCGAGCGAAATCCTATACCGTAGTAATCTTCAAAATTCGAGCGTCTGTCGTTTTTATCAGCAAGCAGGGCAACGATGGCAAAGGCGCCGAGATTTGTTACGGCATAGGCTAGCAGATAAAAAGCTACGCCAGCCATTGCTTCTTCACGATCGGCGGCATTTTTGGCGACACCGGCACCGATGAATCCGATCAGGGCGTAGCCGGCATGTGCTATGGATGAATAAGCCAGCATGCGCTTAACGTTGTCCTGGAGGATAGCTGCGACGTTGCCAAAAGTCATCGAGATGATTGACAGCACCGCCAAAGCCGTAATCCATGAATCATGTAAAAGGCTGGATGCCGCTATACCGGGCACAAACGGGAAAGCCGTAATCATCACACGCAGAAACGAAGCGAAAGCGGCTGCTTTTGGCCCGCCGGCCATAAAGCCGGTTATTGGTGCCGGCGCGCCTTCGTAAACGTCCGGAGTCCAAATATGGAAGGGCGCCATGGCAATTTTGAAACCAAAGCCGACTATCATCATTGCCGCACCGATTATCAACAATGCAGGGAAATTGGCATCGGTAATCCTGTCGGCTATTGCAGCTATGTTTGTAGAGCCGGTCGCGCCATAG
>DATLZX010000026.1:0-3667 GCA_035573795.1 Pyrinomonadaceae bacterium
GCCGGACAGAAAAAGAAATGGGAGCAGAAATGAAATTATCGTTGATTTTATGCTTACTCTCGCCATTTCTAATGGATTCAATTTGCTTGGATTTACGATTTGATAAATTAAAGCAGCCGCGAAATTAACTTAGTGCCTTAGAAAAGTTACACTTTCAATGAAATTGAAAAAACTCTTGACCTTGGCAGCAAACTCAGGCGATGAATTTCTGTCGGCTTGTCCCTCTGTCCAAAAAAAAAAATTAAAGATAAATTAAAACGCGTATTTTGTCGCTTAATAATTATATCAGATTACGGACATTAAAATAAGCCGAAATTTGATAAAACAAGGCAAAACAGTCCGTAAACTCCTGATGCAAAACAACTTGTCAATTTACAAAGGGAACACTTTTCCTTGCCTGGTTAGATGATAGCTAGCCGCCTAGAGTTCGCCCGGCAAATTCTTTTAATGAAAAAATAACGCCTTCTCATCAAAGCCGACTTTCATCGCGTAATTCGAATCGCCGCAAAACTTTGCCCATTAACAAGTTACCTGGACTTTTCTTCAATGATTTCGGATATTGAGAATTCTTACCCGGAGTCCTGCCAAAAAAAACCCTTTTGTCCATGAGTGAATTTGCAAACGACCGGCTTAAAAGAATAAAATCTTCAATTGCTCGAGCGGCCGACAGGCTCCGTTTTCCTTGATAACTATTGACTATTGGGGTTAGTTAGTTACCGTGCCTATCAATGATAGGCTCCGCTTTGTTCGATAATTTTTCGGCCACAGCGGCAATGCACCAAATCAAAAGCATTGACGATCAGCTTAATCGGCTCAAACTTAAGCTTGGAGATAATATTTTCAAGGCATCGCATTTGTAATTTTTCGTTAGGCTCGTGCTTTGAATGTGAAGTCCTTTTGAGCGATAATTTCTTAAAGCAGGATGTACTTTTTGCCGTACAGATAAATTAAATGGCAGGAATTCGATTTTGAAGGAATTGCTGCCAAGCAGATAAATAAAAATTAAAACACAATATTGCGGAGACGTGGCTGAGTGGCTGAAAGCGGCGGTTTGCTAAACCGTTGTACTCCAAAAGGGTACCACAGGTTCGAATCCTGTCGTCTCCGCCATTTTTATATTTACACGCTTTATTGACCTGCCTGCATTGCAACCTTTTGTCATCCTTTTACTTTCGGGCAGGATTGAAAATCCTACACTAGTTAAATTCACCGCATTAAAGAATATTCAATGCAAAAATTCAATAACCCAACTTCAAATTAACGGTTTTAAATTTCTTAAAAGTGCAATTAACTGGCCAACTATATGGGCGGTTGTGGTAAAGGCGGGTTTGCGCTTGTTTACGCATTTATTTAACTACCAACCTGATACCTCACGCAATTTAGTCCTTGTAACCACTGCCGGGCCGGTGCAAAATTTCATAAACTTGTAAGCTTGCCAGGGCTTAATTTTGTGGATTTAAGAATTAGACTTAAGGATTGAAAAAATATGGATTTTGCGGTTCGGTTGCTGCTTTTTGTTTCGGACTCCAGTTTCGAGCGGATGTTTACGCTTGATGATGGAGTATCGCTGCTGGAAAAGATCCTGCGCCCGGCGATTGTTTACCTTGCGTTAGTCATAATGCTGCGGATTTTTGGCCGTAGGGAGTTGGCTCAGCTCAATCCGCTGGATCTGGTGGTAATACTTTCAATCTCCAATACGGTACAGAATGCGATTATCGGCTCTGACAATTCTGTTATCGGGGGCGTAATCGGTGCAACGGCACTTCTTTTGGTAAACTATATTTTCTCGCGGCTTAAGTTCAGTGCAAAGCCGATAGAAAAATTTGCCGAGGGCGAGCCGCTGGTGCTGATCGAACACGGAAAGAAAAATACCGAGGCACTTCGGCGCGAGTTGATATCCGATGCCGATCTGGAGATCATTGCCCATGAACATGGGCTAGAAAATGCCGAGGAGATTGACAAGCTCGTGCTCGATACGAACGGCACATTTCTGGTTTACGGAAAAGATGAAATTCGCGATGCCCGCTTCAAGCATGAAGTTTTAAGGAAGCTTGCAGCGATCGAAAAGCGCATGAATACATTGGCGGCATCGCCCGACAAAGCTTGAAAACATCTTTGATTTTGTTATGACAACACGCGTCAGGTTTGCACCATCGCCTACCGGTTATCTTCATATCGGTTCGGCACGAACGGCACTTTTCAATTATCTTTATGCCCGCCACACCGGCGGAAAGTTTCTCCTGCGGATAGAGGATACTGACCTTGCCCGCTCGACTGAGGAGTCTACGCGCTCGATTCTGGAAGGCCTGGAGTGGCTCGGCTTGCGTCCCGATGAGGAAATAGTCTTTCAATCCGCAAATGTCGAAAAACATCGGAAGGCGGCTCTGAGCCTTTTAGAGGCCGGCAAGGCATATCGTGATTTCACCCCGAAAAGCGAGGCTTCGGATACCTCCGTTTCGGTAAAGAGTTCAATTGCAGAGCGTGCCCGTAAGGAAGGCGAAAAGAAGAATCTCAGAAGCAATCCATACCGCGAATTGCCCAAAGCCGAATCTGATGAAAGGGCGGCAAAAGGGGAGGCTTTCGCCATAAGGCTCAAGGTGCCGGAGAACGGCAGGAGCGAGTTCCTGGATGAAGTTTACGGCCCGCAGCAACGTGATTACTCTGAAATCGAGGATTTGGTGCTATTGAGATCTGACGGGCATCCGCTTTATAACCTTGCGGTGGTTTGTGACGATATCGAGATGGGCATAACTCACGTCATACGCGGGCAGGATCACCTTACAAATACGCATAAACAGGTTCTTATTTACAGGGCTCTTGGCGTCGAGCCGCCAAAGTTTGCGCATCTGCCGCTGATACTTGCTCCAGATAAATCCAAACTTTCGAAAAGAAAGCACGGCGAGGTTGTCTCGATGACAACATATCGCGATCGTGGTTTCATTGCCGCCGCATTCAGGAATTTTCTGGCGTTGCTTGGTTGGTCAGCCGGCGAAGAGAAGGAAATCTATTCTTTAGAGGAGTTGATAGAGAAATTTTCGCTCGATGGCATTCATCGCTCAAATGCTGTTTTCAATTTCAGCGAGAGTGACCCCCGCAGATGGACTGACGAGAAAGCAATCTGGATGAATGCCGAGTATATACGAAACATGCCTTTGGATGAGTTGCTGCCATTGGTCAGAGAAGAGCTCAAGGCTGCAAAGCTCTGGCGAGAAGAATACGAGGATAGCAGCGACTCGGAAATCAACGGCCGGGTAGTTCAAATAGCATCGTCCGAGATTGGCGATGCAAAATGGTTCAGGAGGACTATTGATCTGATACGCCAGAGGTTTTTTACACTCAAGGATTTTTCCGAGCAGGGCAGGGCGTATTTCAGCGAAGACTTTGATTTTGATCCGGCAGCATTGAAGAAAAACCTTGAGAAATATCCACAATTGCGCGAATGGCTTCCGGAACTGGCTGACCGGCTGGAAGAGAGATTTTCAGCAAGCGAAGGCAATACGGCAAGCGGAGATGTCCAGGCAGCATCAAACGGACAAGAATTAAAAGAAATCCAGCCTTTCACAGAGGCAAATATCGAGCCGATTATCAAGGCTTTTGCAGAAGAAAAAGGGACAAAGCCGGGCGTCATACTTAATGGGGCACGAACCGCCCTGACAGGTGTTGCGGT
>DATLZX010000027.1:0-5069 GCA_035573795.1 Pyrinomonadaceae bacterium
ATTCTGGGGCTTGCCCAGAGCCAAAGACGTTGTACCGCTGATTTTCATGGCGATTTTGCCTTTTGTACCATTTTTTGTTCTGAAAGATTTCGGGCAGATGATGGTTTTCAGTGCAGTCTATGTAACGCTTTATGTTATTGCAGTCCGCAGGATGCTCCAGCGTTTCGTTCTTATTGGCAGCGTTCTGCTTGTGATTGGCATTTTAGTCGTCGGAGCACTGCCAACGTCTACACAAGAGAGCATACCTTTGCTTCCGACACTTGCTCGGCCAGTTCGGGCAGTTTTGCCGGATAGAATACAGCAAAGGTTCCATCTATGGCTGGACGGGTTCAATCCGCCCTCGCCGTATACGGATTGGTGGAAAGAGGATTACATTGATTATTACAACCGCTTGATTAAGGCTAAGCCTGAACTCGAGGAAATGCTGGCGGATAATCCTGAAATGCAAAAGGAAATAAACATTGACGCCTGGTTCGATATATTGGCGTTTCAGCCTTCTCAGGCTACCTTTGGTCTTGCTGCAGGCGGGACGACCGGCCTCGGGCTTGGGCTCGGTTATCCTGAAGTGATCCCTGTTGCTGATTCTGACTATATTTTCGCTGCACTTGGCGAAGAATTGGGACTTTTTGGCGGCCTTCTTTTGATTTCCGCCTTGATTGTATTTGTCAGTTCCGGAGTCAGGACTGCTCTCGATTGCAGGGATATGTTCACTAAATTATGTTCAATTGGCCTTACGGCGTTCCTGGGATTCCAGGCACTTGTAAATATTGGCGGAATCACCCGGGCACTGCCAATGACAGGAATTACACTGCCTTTTGTCAGCCATGGCGGCTTTTCCTTGATAACCAGTTTTTTTATGCTCGGAATGCTTATGGCTATCTCCCACAGAAATTCGGCCGAACGCGAGGCTGCTAACAAAGCTTATGCTTTACCTTAAGCTAAACTTGCTATAGCATTTATCCGAAGCCGTTAGCTTCTACCACACTCGGAGTCTCTTGATGAAAGAAAACATTTTTTTTAATTCGGCTGCCATATCAGACCGCGGTTTGAGTGAAAAGCGCCCGGTAAATGAGGATTCTTTCCTCACAATGCCGGAGATTGGGCTATTCATAGTTGCGGACGGAGTTGGCGGCGCACAGGCCGGAGATTTTGCCTCGCAAATGGCAGTTGAAACAATAGGAGAAGTTTTCTCAAACCTTGTTAACTCTATGGACGCCGAGGCAGCTTTGAAAACTGCCATTGAACATGCAAACCAGGCCATTTATGCAGCAGCCAAAGAGCTGCCGCAGCTTTCCTCTATGGCAACGACAGTTGCCGCACTCCACCTATCGGATAACATTGCAACTATTGCCCATGTTGGTGATTCCAGAGTTTACAGGATTGAAAGCGATGGCACGCTTTACCGAGAAACTGCTGACCATTCTTTGGTCGAAGAAGAAGTGCAGGCCGGCCGCTTAACCCGTGCTGAAGCCGAAAACCACCCTCACAAGAACATTATAAGCCGCGCTCTGGGCGCCGAACCTACAGTGATGATTGATACGAAAGTAAGGATGATCGAGCCTGGCACAATGTTTCTTCTCTGCTCGGATGGTATAACGCGGCATATTCCGGATGATGAGCTTGAGGGCATTTTCAATTCTCTTGTTGAGGCAAACGAAATCTGCCGGAAACTCAAGGAAATCTGTTATGCCCGAGGAGCTGAAGACAATCTGACGGCTATTGTCGTCTCTGTAGCAACAGAGGCTGCCCGCAATCAAAAGGAAAGTCCCATTTCTTCTTCAGATTATGCAACCAGTGAACTTTCAGTTGTTTCCGAAACCCAGCCAAATGAATCAATCTTTAATGATTCGGAAATTTCAGAAACAGTCCCTAAATCCAATTTACCGAGCCCGGCAATTTTCCCTAGGCCGGACGATGAATCTAATGTTTTGGATCTAGATGAAGAGACGATTCCAACTTCAAGAGTAAGCGCTGATGATTCAGACTCTTCACGTTATGAAACGCAGCCTTTATCTACTGAAGAATTGCCGGTCGGTACTGCAAATTTTGCGGAATCTGAAGCTATCAGTTCAGAAACAACTAGCCCCGAATTAAACCCTTTCGATGAGCTCAGGCAGGAGGAAATACTTCAAGAAGACAGCCCTGATAAAACTGACTACCGATCAGAAAGCATAGTTGTCCCTGCCGGCGAGCCGGCTCAATTGCAAAAAGACGCCCAAATTTTCCAGTCTGTCCCCCAGCAAAAGGGCGGTTTCGGAAGGCTTTTGATTCCCTTTTTAACGCTTGTAATCGGACTTGCCGCAGGGTATTATGCCCGACAATACTTTTTTGAGAGCGAGCAGCCTACAGTAGTCCCCCAGATTACTGAAATGAAGTCCAGCAATATTCCCCTTACAGAATACGAGGATTCCCGGCGGCTGGTTGACAGGTCACCTGAAAAATATCTGGAAGCAAACGCTGCAAGCCCGCTCACTGCTGAAGACCATTACTTGCTGGGCAGGGCATTACTTCTGACGGGAAAATATGTCGAGGCCAAAAGGCAATTTTTGCTTGCAAAAGAAAAAATCAACGATGCGGTCGAAACGAATGCCGGCGTTTTAGCAACAGATATCGCCACAGGTCTTGCGCTTTCTGATAATCCCCAGGCTTTGGAGAAATTCAAAACCGAAATCGGGTCAATGGTCAATACACTTAATCAAACAAACCAGTCTGTCAATTCTAATAGCTCGATTAGTGCAGCTAACAGCTCTAACCAAACTGGTCAAAACTCCAATTTGCAAGGTAATTCGAATTCTTCTCCGCCAGTTACCGTCCGCCGCGGCCGCTGAAAATATTTGAGTTTTTCTATTTTTTGTTTGAGTTTATCTGTCTTTTATTTTTAGCCTCGAATAAAACTACCCCGGCGGCAACAGCCAGATTGAGGCTTTCGATGTCGTTTTCCATCTCGATTCGAAATTTTTCTATATTCAGGCTTTTATTTATTTTTTCCAGGCCAAATGCTTCAGAGCCAAAAATCACAAGTCCGATTTTTCTCCAATCGATTTGAAGGTAAGATTGTTCACCCTTTGCGTCTGCTGCAGCTATTTGCATCTTATCCTGCGAGATTTTTCGTGATAGTTCATCAATTCCTACATTTTCGAAAATCGGTATCCTGAAATGTGCACCCATTCCGGCTCTCAAGGCCTTTGGCGAAAACGAATCACAAGAGCCAGCCGAAGTAAAAACCGCGGCTGCTCCCGCTGCGGCCGCTGCCCTGATAATAGCTCCTAGATTCGAAGGATTGTTTATCTCGAAAAGGTAAATTGCAGGAACAGGTGTAGTTATTAAATCCTTTGAACCGAATGTTTCAATGCTGAAAACTGGACGTTTACCAATAATAGCCACTCCTTGAGGTTTGACAGTATCCGAAATTGATTGAAAAGCCTGTTTTGAGAGAAGATTAATAAAAAATCCGTTATTTTCAGCTCTCTGAATGATTTCTTTAATGCCTTCTTTGTCCTTGCTCTCAATATCAACGAATAGTGCCGAAACCTCCAGTCCGAACCTGAGAGCTTCGTTTACAAGCCTTTGTCCTTCGACAAAAATAAAGTTTTTATCAAGCCCTTCTCTGACTTTACGGGCAAATTTTAACCGTGAATTACTGCGGCTGGTGATCACTTCTTTTGTCTGCATTGATTTTTAAATTTCTTTAGTAGAATTGTTTCTCAGACTAAAACCCATTGTTTTTCAATTTAGATTACACCTACCATTTGCAAAGTTAAACCAAAGTGCCTTAATTTAATTCTGATGACACCTGAACAAAAACGTAAAAACGCACTCGAACGGCTTAAAGAGTTGGATAAAAAGGCAGAAGCGGGCGGAGGCGAGGAAAGAATCCGCCGTCAAAAGGAATCTGGCAAGCTGACTGCCAGAGAAAGGATTGCCTTTTTACTCGATGACGGAACGTTTGAAGAACTTGACAAATTCGTAGTCCACCGCTCAAGTGATTTTGGACTTGGCGAAAAAAAGTATCTTGGCGACGGAGTTGTAACTGGTTTCGGAAAAATAGACGGCCGGCCGGTCTTTATTTTTGCACAGGATTTTACGGTTTTTGGCGGCTCTCTTTCTGAAACTCATGCTGCAAAAATCTGCAAGGTAATGGATCTGGCCTTGAAAAACGGAGCCCCGATCATCGGACTTAACGATTCGGGCGGAGCACGCATTCAAGAAGGTGTTGTCTCGCTGGGCGGTTATGCAGATATATTTCTTCGCAATACTTTAGCAAGCGGCGTAGTACCGCAAATCAGCTGTATCTTGGGCCCTTGCGCCGGCGGAGCTGTTTACTCTCCGGCAATTACGGATTTCAATATAATGGTGAAAAGGACATCTTATATGTTCATTACAGGCCCTGATGTAATCAAGGCCGTCACGCATGAAGACGTTACCAAAGAAGATTTAGGCGGCGCAGATACTCATAACAGCCGCTCCGGTGTCGCACATTTTGCGGCAGATTCCGATGAGCATGCCCTGAGCCTTACCAGGGAGCTTTTATCCTTCATTCCATCAAATAATCTGGATGACCCTCCATTTATACCTACGGATGATCCGCCAGACAGAACTGACCCTGAGCTGGATAGCCTCGTACCGGAAGTTTCAAACCAGCCCTACGATATACGCGAAATCATCAAACGTGTAGTTGATAATGGCTATTTTTTCGAAGTGCAAGAGCATTTTGCGCAAAATATCGTAATCGGTTTCGCACGTTTTGGAGGCCGTTCGGTTGGAATCGTGGCAAATCAACCGGCCTTTTTGGCAGGTGTTCTTGACATTGATGCCTCGGTTAAAGCTGCAAGATTTGTAAGGTTTTGTGATTGTTTTAATATTCCGTTAGTTACTTTCGAGGATGTTCCCGGTTTTTTACCGGGCGTTCAGCAGGAGCATTTCGGAATCATCCGCCATGGTGCAAAGTTGCTTTACGCCTTTGCTGAAGCTACAGTGCCAAAGATTACTGTAATTACAAGAAAGGCTTACGGCGGCGCCTATTGCGTTATGGCGTCAAAGCACATCCGTACAGATTTGAATTTTGCTTA
>DATLZX010000028.1:0-6296 GCA_035573795.1 Pyrinomonadaceae bacterium
ACTTGCACTCAAGCCTGGTGATATGGTTGTAATACAGGCGGCTACCATTGATCCTGACTCGGGTAGAAAATTTTTGAAGTTTATTCAGTTCACTCTTCGCTAGATCAAATGCAGATGATAAGTTGTGCTGTATTTGAAGCAATTAATCTAGCATTGCAAACAGTATCGTGGATAAATGACATTAGTAAACTGTCGAAATATTCTCCCGATGGCTTAAAAGCCGGAGGTTATAAGCTTTTTTTTTCAATTTACAAAACTTGATCAACATAGTTGAAACAAACTCCAACATAGTTAAGGGTTCTACTTGATAAAGTCTGGCTGTTAAACAACGTTCAACTCTGAAAAGCCAATTAAAACAGGCTTTATAAAAGTTTATCTTGCGCGATATTAAATTTTGATCACGAAAAACAAAATAAGTATGGCAAAGTCAATCAAAAGCGAAACAAATCATAAAAAGGCAAAAACGACTAAACGCACTTCGGCAAAGAAGTTTTTTAATTACATAGGAGGCAAATGGGTACCGTCTGCCTCTGGAGAGTGGTTTGAAAACCGGAACCCGGCCAATACAGATGAACTAATTGGTTTATTTCCGAAGTCAGATGAAGAAGATGTAGCTAAAGCTGTAAATGCTGCGAAAGAAGCTGCAGATCGTTGGCGGCGTACGCCTGCTCCGCGCCGAGCTGAAATTTTATATCGTCTTGGAGAAATCCTTAAAGCTAATAAACAAAAATTCGCTGTTGAAATGACCCGAGAAATGGGAAAGGTTCTAAAGGAGGCCGGCGGCGATGTTCAGGAGGCGATAGATTGCACTTTTTTTGGTGCAGGCGAGGGAAGGCGTTTACACGGTTTCACCACTCCGGCTGAAATGCCCAGAAAATTTGCAATGTGCGTCCGTCAACCTGTCGGGATCTGTGGTTTGATTACCCCATTTAACTTTCCGATGGCTATCCCTAGCTGGAAGCTCATCCCGGCTTTGGTTTGTGGAAATACGGTTGTTCTGAAGTCCGGAGAGGACGTGCCTTTGTCAGCTCTTAACCTTGTCAAAGCCTGCGAGGAAGCCGGCATTCCATCCGGAGTTGTTAATCTGGTCAACGGCTTTGCTGAGGCCGGAGCTGCTTTGGTTGAAAATCCCGATGTCAGGTTGATTTCCTTTACTGGTTCAACGACAACCGGGCGGATAATAGCCGAAGCCTGTGCCAGGGATAATAAAATCGTCAGCCTCGAAATGGGCGGAAAAAATGCAATTATTGTCATGGATGATGCAGACATCGAAAATGCTGTAGAAGGCAGCCTTTGGGGAGCTTTTGGAACAAGTGGGCAGCGTTGCACTGCATCCTCACGGCTTGTGGTGCACAAAAAAATCTACAAAAAATTCACCCAGCGGCTTGTAGAAAGGGCCAAAGCCTTAAGAGTCGGCGACGGTCTCGATCCGAAAGTAGATGTCGGTCCGGTAATACATCGCGAGGCCATGGAGAAAATTCTGAATTATATTGATATCGGCAAAAAAGAGGACGGGGCAAAGCTTGCTTGTGGAGGCCAGAGGTTAGAAAAAGGCGGCTACTCAAAAGGGTGGTTTATCGAACCTACTGTATTCCTGGATGTAAAGCCTAAAATGAGGATTGCCCAGGAAGAAATTTTCGGGCCAGTTACTGCAGTTATACCATTTTCGACTTTGGATGAAGCCATAGAAATTGTAAACGGCGTCAAATACGGCCTTTCATCGGCAATCTACACGCAGGATGTAAATAATGCCTTTTATGCAATGCAGGAACTTTATACAGGAATCTGTTATGTGAATTCCGCTACAATCGGTGCCGAGGTACACCTCCCGTTTGGTGGTACAAAAGCCACCGGCAACGGCCACAGGGAAGCAGGAACCCAGGTTCTGGACATCTTTTCCGAATGGAAGGCACTTTACATTGACTATTCAGGCAAACTTCAAAAAGCCCAAATTGATGAGGTAGAAGTCTGAGAAAATTAACTGATTTCTTAAGTCGAGATGAAGTACTGAATTAACTTTCTCCTTAAAAATTTTATGGAGAAATTTTGGTGAAGACTTGGACAAATCGTTTCTTTTAACGATATTGCCTAGAATTTCCAACTGTCAACTTTTTGAAATGCCAAAAAAATTGTAGAATCCTAAACGATAGGTTTTAATTATAGTTTTGGTAATTGGCTAAATAAAATTTTATGAAAATTGGACTTCCTAAAGAAATTAAGGACAACGAATATAGAGTCGGTTTGACCCCAGCAGGCGTAAATGCCTTAACCACAGCAGGCCATCAAGTTTATGTCGAAAAATCCGCTGGCGAAGGGTCAGGTTTTAGTGATGAACAGTATCAGAAAGCAGGCGGCAAAATATTGAACTCTGCGGATGACGTATGGGCTGAAGCCGAAATGGTAGTAAAAGTAAAAGAACCCATTGAGCCTGAATATCCCAGAATGCGCCCGAACCAGATTCTCTTCACTTATCTGCATCTTGCTCCCGAATTTGAATTAACAAAGCAAATGCTCGAGAGAAAGGTTACCGGTGTTGCATACGAAACAATAACGGACAGGAGCGGTAAGCTGCCTCTTCTTACGCCTATGTCAGAAGTCGCAGGCCGTATGGCGGTTCAGGTCGGTGCAACTTATCTTGAGAAAATGAACGGAGGCCGCGGTATATTGCTCGGGGGCGTGCCGGGCGTTCCTGCCGCAAATGTTGTGATAATTGGCGGCGGCGTGGTCGGAACTGAAGCAGCTAAAATGGCTGTCGGCCTGGGTGCCAGAGTTACGATTATTGATAAAAACCTCGAGCGGCTGCGTGAGTTAGACGATATCTTCCTTTCAAAAGTTCAAACCCTCGCCTCATCCAGATACGCCATTGAAGAAGCAATATCGCATGCAGACCTTGTTATCGGGGCAGTTCTGGTAGTCGGCGCCGCCGCTCCAAAACTCGTTACCAGAGATATGCTCAAAGTAGTTCAAAAAGGAGCGGTTTTAGTTGATGTCGCTGTAGATCAGGGCGGATGCTTTGAAACCACTCATCCGACAACTCACTCAAACCCAACTTATTACGAAGAGGGCGTGCTTCACTACTGCGTGGCAAATATGCCCGGCGCCGTTCCAAGAACATCAACTTTTGCACTTACAAATGCGACTTTATCTTACGCCCTGGATCTTGCAAATAAAGGTTTCGAACGAGCCATCAGAGAGGACGAAGGTCTCAGAGAAGGTGTCAATACCTACGCTGGCAAGCTCACTTATAAAGCCGTTGCCGACTCTCAGGGATTGGAATATACGCCGCTTGATTCTTTGATAGACTTCAAGGCGGCTTCTGCGGCCTGATTCGAATGGTCTTGAATCAGGCAAAAAGCCTAAAGATTTAGAAGTTAAAAGCGATTTTGTCTCTAAAAAGTTCAGGCGTTAATAGTTTTTATAAAACGCCTGAATTTTTTTATTTATTAACAACCGCTGTATGTTTTTAGCTTCTAATTTAATAGAATGGAAGGCTGAAGTATTTATGTACGAATTTGCAGTAGAACCGGCAATAACGCAAATCAGAAGGCCTGGAGTAAGGATTATTGCGATTGATCCAAACGGGCTGGCTGCTGAGCTGGGACTTTCTGCCGGAGACAGGATCGTCAGGGTAAATGGACATCAGATAAGGGATTATCTAGATTTCCGCTTTCAGACTGCCGGTGAGACTGAATTGGTCTTCTTACTAAAAAAGGCAAATGGGGAAACTATAGAGCTTGAGTTTGACCGGGAACTCGAAGAGGATTTCGGCATCGAATTCGAACAAATCGTTCCCCGCCAATGCGCAAATGAATGCATTTTCTGCTTTTGCAAAGGAAATCCTGAAAATGCAAGGCCCTCACTTTTCATACGTGATGAAGATATCAGGCTCTCTTTCCTATACGGTAATTACACAACTCTGACTTCGATTACAAAAGATGAGATGCAAAGGATAATCGAACAGAGATTATCCCCGCAATTTGTGTCAGTTCATGCAACAGATGTCGAGGTTAGGGCATATCTACTGGGAATAGATAAGCAGCGAGCGGATATTTGGGCGAAACTTAGCCAGCTTCTTGAAAATGGAATCGAAGTTCATGCACAGATAGTTTTGTGTCCCGGAATTAATGACGGCATCATACTAGAAAAAACTCTTAGAGATCTCGCAGGCCATTATCCCAAAGTATTGTCTGCTGCAATAGTTCCGGTTGCGCTAACTAGATACAACACCGATGAAAGGCTAAAGAGAGTAACCAGGGAATTCTGCCTGGAAATTATAAAAAGTGTAAGCCAGCTCCAGCAAGAATTTCGGAGAAATTTAGGTACTAACTTTGCTTTTTTAGGTGACGAGATTTATCTGAAAGCGGGAAAAACTGTGCCTGCAAGATCACATTATGGAAACTATCCCCAAATAGAAGACGGAGTGGGAATGGTCAGAAATTTCCTGGAACGGTTCGATAGAATGTTGAAGGGAGTAAGACCTTCCATGCAGAAAAACGCGCGACTTCACAGCTATGCCAAAAAACCTGCTCCGGATTCCTCAGCCAGCCTGCAGTTTTCTGCAAGCCCGCAATTTTCAGAGCTTGTCAAATTAAAAGATTGGAGCATCATCACAGGTGAAATGTTCGCCCCGATTCTATCTGAACGGATCCATAAATTCAATCAAATTACAAGAGAAAATATAAAAGTCATTCCAGCAAAAAATGAATATTTTGGAGGCGACGTCGCCGTTGCCGGATTGGTTTCGGGCAAAGATTTTTTGCGTGCTGCCAGCCAAGCCGATGGCAATTTTACTGTAATTCCCAAATCTGCTATCAAGTCTGACGAGCCGGTTTTCATAGATGGTATGACAATTAGTGAGCTTGAGGCCGCATCTACGAAACCTATCTTTCCTCTTGATGCTGACGATTTTTTCCAGCTTCTTTCACGAAAGCTTCAGCAATCAAGTGTTATTTAATCCATGATTGGTGTATAAACATCAACTGGATTTTAATATAAGACCGATATCAATTTCGGCAGTAGTTAGTCAATTTCATTCAAAATACATTATTTTATTTCCTCGAAAAGCTAATCAATTTCGGATGTAGTTATAGGTTATTAAGCCGGTAACCTTGATTGGTTCGCCGCCAAGCCAAGTTGGAGTAAATTGGCCTTCATTGCAGCTTCTTCTGATGGCTTCCTCAGTAAGGGATGCCCGTTGATTGCTCGGGCTGATATTACGTTTCCACTTTCATCAATCGTTACCTGCACCGAAACGATTCCTTCAATCTTCATTTCCTGAGCGAACCTGGGGTAGATTGGTTTTGGCAATGAAATCGCCCGGCTATTGAGCAAATCGCTGGTCTTCAATATTTTTGGCTTCGTTTTAGGTGGCTGAGGCGGTTTAAAATCCTTTTCATTGGTATCTTCGGTTTCGAATGCATTTGCTGAGCCGGATGGCTTCCCATCTTTTGTATTGGAATTGTCGCTGTACAAATCATTTCCACCTGTGCTGCCCGAAATAGGGCCTGAAGTAAACCTCTCGGTGCTTATGGTACTTCCTTGAGTTTTTGTATTCGAAATTTCACTGGGAACGAACTGCGGAGAAATTGGCGCTATATTTGCTGAACTCGGTTTTTGAGTGTTAGCGTTTTGCAGATTTTTTTGGGTTTTTGGTGAGCCATTGTTTTCCTGTTCGGTATTTTCCTTTGATTCGATCGGAGCAATCGCAACTTTGTCTAAAGAATCAAGATCAAGCCCTAGTTCAAGCTCGATCAAAAACATACTTGCTATTACTGAAGCGGTTACAGCGCTGATCGCAATAGCCGCAGTTAGAATGAAAAAGCCGGCGCGCGAATGAAGCTGATCAGCTTCAGGCTGACGAGATTCTACAAGGCAGTCGAGCATAATCTTCTCTCCTTATCTAGAAATTGCCCGGTGCCTTCTGCGAAAGAATCGCTAAACTAATTGACTTTGAATTGGTTGAATTGTTCCCAGAAATTCATCAATAATTTAAAAATGCAAACTTAAATATCGCTATGAGTAAATATCGCAAAGAAGGTTGAAGAATGTTTGGTTAGTCAAAAGCGCCTGACCAGAAATACTCCAATTATGATTAAAAAGATTCCAAGAGCTTTCTGCAGATTGATTGGTTTTTGCTCCAGGCCGAGAAATCCGTAATGGTCAATTATTATTGTAATCAGCATCTGTCCTGTAACGACTAGGCTAAATGTGAGAGCAACACCCAAACGCGGAATCAGAAATATTGTTGCAGTAACGAAAAAAGCTCCAAGCAAACCGCCAAGCCAGGCTATTGGCGG
>DATLZX010000029.1:0-2914 GCA_035573795.1 Pyrinomonadaceae bacterium
ATAGACCTTTGCACTCGTCCATACGATCAGCAATGGCTCGACTACCAATACGAGATAGGCCTGCGCCATCACTCAACAAAAAAGAATAAGACAGACAATGTAGATGCCGAGCCCATAATCCATTATAGGTATATGGCAGCATTCATTTACCCGATTACGGCAACCATCAAGCCCTTTCTTGCCAAAGGGGCAGCATCGGCAGAAGATGTTGAAAAAATGCACGATGCATGGTTTAAGGCTGTCGTACTGACCGTGGTTCTCTGGACAATGCCTTATATCCGTGACGGCGAGTTCTGATTATTCGCAGCGTCTGAGAAGCAAATGGATAAGAAGCGAATGGATTAGAATCAAGCGGATTAAAAGCGAATGGACGCAAAATGATTGATTCCAATGGATAAAGCGATTTTTTAGCCGTTAATAGGCTGAATTTACAACAGATCGCCTTTATTCATTGGAAATAAAGCCGAATTTACAGGATATCGCTTTGTTATAGTGATTTACTGTAAAATAGGACAATTATGCCTCAGAAATTCAGCAGCTATGCAAGAATCGGTGTGCCGTCTGATCCGCTTGTTCAAAACGAGTATCTGCCGGCACGCATAGCCGCTGGTTTTGAAAGAATTTCTGAAGTAATCAGGGTTTTGATACGCGATGCTGCACTTAGGCTCGGCATCAGCCATCTGGGAGCCCAATTTCTTGACTTCATTGCACATCATCCGCACCTACGCTGCACGGTCTCGGATTTGGCCGCTGAATTCAATGTCTCTTTGCCGACTGCCAGCGATGCGGTCAAAACGCTTGTAAAAAAGGGATTGATTGAAAAAATCGCCGATCCTGAGGATTCACGTTCAAAAATCCTCCGGCTCACTCCCGAAGGATTTGAAAACGCAAAGATTATCGCTGAGGCACTTACTCCATTCAGTGAACTGATTTCCGAGATTCTGGTCAGCGATAGAAAAGACTTCTGGGATTCAATGTCGAAAATTATTTTTCTTGCTGCCCGGAAGGGTATTATTTCCCAACCGCGGATGTGCTACTCCTGCCGCTTTTTTGAAAAAAGGTCTGATCGCGGTTTTTGCCGATTGATGAATTGCCCTCTGCCGCCGGCAAAAATCAGGCTGGATTGCCCGGAATTCAGCAAAGCTGAGGCTGAATAAACCGGCTCCATCTACCGATACCGATTTATTTTTGATAAACGAGTTGTCTTCGTTTTCGTTAAGCCGAGCTTAAATCATTTTTTTTCAATAATTTATCTGACTTCTAAGCCCGAGGTTTTCGGGCATGGCCGGCTTAAAGTGCTTAATTTTCCTCAAGCCTGAGGAAAATGAGGGACTACTCTTCGTCTTCGCGGAGTTTTTCCAAAACGCTGAAGTCTTCAAGTGTTGTTACATCTCCTGTTACTTTACCGCTTGCAGCGAGTTCCCTAAGCAACCGACGCATGATTTTACCCGAACGCGTTTTCGGCAAAGCGTCAGTAAACCGTATATCATCCGGCTTGGCCAATGAACCTATTTCTTTAGAAACATGCTGCCTCAGCTCTTCTGCCAGCGCTTCGGTTGCCTCGCGGCCGGCCTCCAGCGTGATAAAAGCGACGATCGCCTGGCCTTTTATATCATCAGGCCGACCTACTACCGCAGCCTCGGCTACAAGAGGGTGCGATACCAGAGCTGACTCGATCTCCGCAGTGCCCAGGCGGTGGCCGCTTACATTTATCACATCATCTACCCTTCCCATTATCCAGAAGTTGCCTTCCTCATCGCGCCTTGCGCCATCGCCGGCAAAATAGCATCCCTCTACTTGCGACCAATAAGTTTTAATATACCTCTCGTCATCTCCCCAGAGCGTTCGCAGCATCGAGGGCCAGGGTTTTCTGATTATCAGATAGCCGCCTTCGTTCGCAGCCACGCTCTCACCTTTTTTATTCACGATGTCGGCTGAAATGCCGGGAAGCGGCCGGGTTGCAGTTCCGGGGCGAGTTGTCGTAACGCCCGGAATCGGTGAGATAAGAATGCCGCCTGTTTCGGTTTGCCACCAGGTATCAACTATCGGGCAGCGCTCTTCTCCGATTACTTTGTGATACCACATCCACGCTTCGGGGTTTATCGGCTCGCCAACTGTGCCAAGCAGTCTCAATGAACTCAAGTCATGTTTTGCAGGATATTCTGCACCCCAACGCATAAATGCGCGTATAGCGGTCGGTGCGGTATATAAAATACTGATTTTATGCCGCTCGATGTTGTCCCAGAATCTGTCGAAATCTGGATAGTTCGGAGCACCTTCATACATAAAAATGGTCGCTCCGTTGGCCATCGGGCCATAGACAACATAGCTGTGGCCTGTTACCCATCCGATATCGGCCGTACACCAATAGATATCGCTATCTTTAAGGTCGAAAATTACCCGTGTTGTAAAAGCGACGTGCGTTAGATAGCCTCCGGTGGAATGCAGAATCCCTTTTGGCTTGCCGGTTGTTCCGGACGTATAGAGCACAAACAGAGGGTGTTCGCTGTCAAGGCTCTCAGGCTCAAATTCTGCCTTTTCCCTGCCTATGATTTCGTGCCACCAGTAATCACGCGAAGACTTGATTTCTACCGTTGAGCCGGTCCGCTTCAATACGATTACATGCTCTATGCTCGGAGCGTCCTCCAGGGCTTCATCAACGGTTTTCTTAAGATTGATTTCAGTTCCGCGCCTGTAGCCGCCATCTGCAGTAATTATCACCTTGCACCCGCAGTCATTAACACGATCCCTGATTGCTTCGGCAGAAAACCCACCGAAAATTACAGTATGAGTCGCCCCGATTCTTGCCGCCGCCAGCATACTGATTGCCAGTTCCGGCACAAGCGGCATATACATTGCTATGCGGTCGCCTTTTTCAACACCGATTTTTTTCAATGCGTTTGAAAGACGGCAT